>NZ_JACOPL010000002.1:0-281786 GCF_014287995.1 Agathobaculum faecis | reverse complement strand
CGATGTGATCACCAGCCCATCCACCGCTACCGCCTGTGCATACGGCCCGATCGCCGCCGGCGCCCGTTCCGTATTTATCTCCTTTTTCATCTTTCACCCTCCTCCTTCGTTTTTTCTGATATTATTTTATTATGAGGAGAATTATTTGTCAAGGTGTTTTTGTCTATTTTGTATATTTGTATACATTCCTTCCTACTTATTTGTTTCTATTTTACATAATCATTGGCAAACATTTATAATAAATTTTTATTTTTATTGTGATTATTTCTTTAGATCTTCTTTGACAATCCGCGTGAAAATACGGTATAATAAAAATAATAACACTGCATTCCTGTCTTTCATTATCAGAAACGAGGTGAGCGTATGGCGAATCCCTTATTGCAGCATTACATCAAACTGACCGAGTTTCTTGGGCAAGCTCTCGGCCCTGACTATGAGGTTGCACTGCATGACCTGACCGACAAAAACCGTTCGATCATCGCGATTGCCAACAACCATGTGAGCGGTCGGGAGATCGGCGCACCGCTGACCAATGTTGCGCTCAAGATCCTGATGGACAGAAGCTATGAAACGCAGGATTACCGGCTGCATTATCCAGGCGTTTCCGCCGCCGGCAAAACACTGCGCTCCTCCACGCTGTTTATCAAGCAGCACGGCAAGCTGATCGGGATGCTCTGCATCAACTTTGACGACAGCCGCTACCAGTCCGTCAGCGAGGATATTCTGCGACTCTGCCATCCCGACAATTTTATCGAAACCAACTTCCAGACCGAGGAAACGCCGGCGAACGCCGTGCGCAGCATCCCCCCCACCACAGAAAGCTTCCACAACTCGATCGGCGCCGTGGCGGGCGACGCTGTCGGTCGCGAGCTGCTCCGCCTCGGCGTAACGGCTGACCGGCTGACGCCCGACGAGCGCGTGCAGATCATTGGTGCGCTGGAAGCGGGCGGCATTTTCCTGCTCAAGGGCGCGGTCAAGGATGTTGCCGACGCCCTGCACTGCTCGCAGGCAAGCGTTTACCGTTACCTGTCGCAGATCAAAAAAGAGGATCCCACGCAAGAAGTGGAAGAGTAAAAAAAGCAAGTGAAAAAATGAGCGCGGGGCGCTCATTTTTTCACTATTTGAACGGAGGTTTCTCTTATTATGCTGATCCAATTGACCGCGGCCGACGTGCCTGATTTTACCCTTGCCTGCTCCTATGAGCATGTGTTCGGTTCCCGAGCGCTGACCGCGCTCCGCGCCTACGGGTTAGGCGACGCAAACGCACGGTTTTTCCTGTGCCGGAAGGGGCGGGAGCCCGCGGCCGCCCTGTACTTAGCCAACGGCGTGCTCAGCATCTCGTCCGACGAGCGCGCCGACCCGCTTCCCATCGCCGAGCTGGCAAAACGGGAAAACGTGCGGGAAATCGATACGAACTGGCCCCAGTGCGCGGCGCTGCAAAAGCTGCTCGGCGGCGCGACCGAAAGCTCCTATTATATGGTGTACCGCGGCCTTCCGCTGGAGCAAAGCACGGAGGGTTTTGTCCGCGGGGATTTCCATACCGTGTTCAATATCCTGCAGCGCAGCCACGAATACTACCAGACCCATCTGTCGTTTGATACCTGGTCGGCGGACCTGCAGCGCAGGATCACCTGCGGCCTGGCCGAGCTTTACCAGCTTGAGCTTGACGGAGAGGCGGTCGGCACGGGCTGCATCATATCCGAGGACGACGAATGCGGCGTGCTGGGCGCGATCGCCGTGGTACCCGAACACCGCCACAAGGGGCTGGGCGGCCGCATTAGCCGTTTTCTGGTGCAGCGCATTCAGCAGAAAGGCAAAACGCCGCGCCTGATCGCCGGCTACGACCAGGTCGCGGAGCTGTATTGCGAGATCGGCTTCGCGCCGTGCGGACGGTGGGGCGAGCTTTACCCTTAACCCGACACAGCGCACCTGATAATTCTTTTGAGAAAGGTCTTGATTTTATGCAGTTTATTGATTTGCGCAGCGATACGGTCACACAGCCCACCCAGGCCATGCGGGATGCGATGTGCCGCGCGGTTGTGGGCGACGATGTCTTCGAGGATGACCCGACCGTAAAGGAGCTGGAAGCCTATGCCGCCCAGCGGCTCGGCAAGGAGGCGGCTCTGTTCGTCACTTCCGGCATGCAGGGCAACACCTGCGCGCTGCTCGCGCACACCCGCCGCGGCGACTGCGTCGTAATCGCACCGACCGCGCATATCGCCGCGCATGAGGCCGGCTCTTACGGCCAGCTCGCCGGAGTCTCCCTCCGTTTTCCAGAAAGCGTGAACGGTGTGATGGACCCTGCATCCGTGCGCGCCTGCCTGACGGATGACAGCGATGTGCAGGTCGCACCCGCCGGCCTGGTCGTCATGGAAAACGCCCATTCCACCGGCTCGGTGCTACCGCTCGACAACATGCGCGCCGTGTTCGAGATCGCGCATACGCAGGGCGTCCCCGTCCATCTGGACGGCGCACGCCTGTTCAACGCAGCGGCCGCGCTCGGCATCGCGGACGTTCGGGAGCTGACGCAGTACTGCGATACCGTCATGTGCTGTCTGTCCAAGGGCCTGTGCGCACCAGTCGGCTCGATACTCGCCGGCCCAAAGGATGTGATCTGGCGCGCCCGCCGCGCCCGCCGCATCCTGGGCGGCGGCCTGCGCCAGGTCGGTTTCCTTGCGGCGGCCGGCATGGTCGCCCTGCGCGATATGACCGGACGCCTGTCAGAGGACCACGAAAACGCCAAATATCTGGGCGAATTGCTGAGCGCGGTGGACGGCGTCCATGTGTTCGCTGAGCGCACCCAGATCGATATGGTCTTTTTCACCACGGACTGGGACGCGGAAAAGGCCTCGCGGTATCCTGCCTGGATGCTCGGCCGCGGCATCAAGGTGACCGGCTGCATGGACGGCGAATACCGTATGGTCTGCCACCATGACATTACGCGCGCCGCCTGCCAGACCGCCGCCGAAGCCATACGCGCTTTTGCCGCGGAGGGATGATATGATCCGGAATTACGTCCGCCGCCTGCTCTGGCTTGCGCTCGGCATGCTGGTCAGCGCAATCGGCATCGTGATGATGCTGCAGGCAAACATCGGTCTCGAGCCATGGAGCGTGCTGCAGCAGGGCATGGCGCAGAGCTTTGGCATCACCTACGGCACAGCTTCGGTCATCGTGGGCGCGGCCGCAATCGGCGTTGCCATCCTGTTCGGCGAGAGCTTCGGGTTCGGCACGGTCATCAATATTGTTTTGTGCGCCGTGTTTATCGACGCGCTGCTGTGGCTCGGCTGGGTCCCGCAGATGTCCGGCACGCTCTCCGGCGTCCTGATGCTGCTCGCCGGCCTGGAGCTGCTGGTGCTCGGCACCTGGATGTACATGAAAAGCGCGCTCGGCGCCGGCCCGCGCGATGCCCTGATGGTCGCGCTGGCGCGCCGGACCGGCCGCTCGGTCGGCCTGTGCCGCATATCCGTCGAGATCCTCGTCATCCTGACTGGTTATTTCCTCGGCGGACAGGTGGGCATCGGCACGGTCATTTCCGCGCTCGGCCTTGGCTCGCTGTTCAACCTGAATTTCCACCTGCTCGGCTTCCGCGCCGCGGAGCTGCATCAGGAAAACATCGCGGAGACCCTCCGATTCATCCGGCAGCAAAAAAAATAAAAAGGAAGCCGTAGGGCTTCCTTTTTTCACTCTTCATGCAGTCTCCACCGCTTTGACCGGCAGGAACTGCTCCTCGCCGAACAGGAACGCGGCGTCGCCGAACCAGTCGTCCAGCACGATCTCGCTCCCATCGCGGCTAATATGCGCCAGCAGCCACATATCGCCCATCTCCTGATGGTAGGAAATATCCACCGCCGGCTCCTCCCACTCCAGCGAATCGTACGTCAGGCAGATGGTAAAGCTGTCGTATTCCTCCGGCGGGTATTGCGCAATGTCGGGATACAGCTCGTCGTCCGGCGCATTGTACATGATCCATACGTCGCCGCTTTCCGAATACCGCCCCTCGATATACAGCGAATAGTGTTCGTCACCCTCCGCGTACAGCTCCAGTAGACTGCCGTCCGGCAACTCCACGACCGACCGCAGACCCAGCAGATCCGCAAGGGATATGACGTTGTACGCGCCCCCGTCGTCCTCATACCAGTCGTCCGCCTCCGAATACGGGGGTTCCGGCTCCACATACGGCTCCCCGAAGCGGATATCACCCACAAAATCACCGATCAGGCCGAATACGGCCGGCACCAACTGCAAAAGCACCACCGCCGCGGAAACCAGCGCGATGACGCGCCCTTTCTTTTTCTGGGCCGCGCGGTCCTTTTTCACCTTGCCGTTCAGGATGGTCGGCTCCGTTGTTTTGGGCGCGGCGCTTCCGTGCGGCCGGAACGACGCGCCGCGCCGCACCGACAGCCGCCCCCGGCTGCCCGCCCTGGCGCCGCAGATCGGACACTCTCGGTCGCCGTCGTCAAAATTGATCCCACAATGCTGGCATTTCATAAAAACGCCTCCCCTCTCTCCTGCTTTTATCATACCAGAGCGAGGGGGCACGCGCAAGATTATTTTGCCATGCTGCACAAAAGCAAATGAACCTGGGCGGGATCGATCACGGTCAGCCCTTCCGCCGCCTGGGCGGACGGCAGGCTGGTGGTGACGCCCGCGCCGGTATTGGGATGCAACGCAGACCATCCAAAGTCCAGCAGGAACACCACCGCCAGCAACGCGCAGCACTGCCGCGCCTGCGGCCTAGGCAACCGCCGCATCCATCCCGCGGCCTTGGGACCCGCCCAATATACCGCAGCGCAGCAGCCTGCGCCGAACACCAGCGAGGTCAGCGGGCTGACCAATCCGTCGATATTGAGCGGGAGCATGGAATAGTCCCACCAGCGCAGGCCGTACAGGCTATCCAGATACCTGCCCGTGACGTATTCGATCACCGTGCAGAGCGCGACACCCAACGCAAACACCCGCAGCGGTTTGTCCGCGAAGCGGCGCAGCAGCAAAACAGCCAACACGCCGCCCGCGCCGTAGATCGGCAGCCACGGCCCCAACATCGTGCCGCGCTTGACCAGCTCACCGTTGAATACGAGGTGGAGCGCAACCTCCCATAGCCAGCCCGCCGCGGAAAAAGCGAAGAACAGCCCTGCCAGCTCAGCCGGCGCATACTGCCGGCCGATGGACTGCCGTATTTTTCCCGTCATGACGTCCGCCTCCTTTGCATAATTCCATTGTAGCCGAAATTTCTTTTCATTTTATACGCAAACTTCTTAAGGCTTTGCAATTTTCCCGTCTTTGGGGTGCAAAAAGGGACGCGCGGCGCCGCGCGTCCCCCGTGGTGAAAAACAGATGTGGTTTATTCCAGATTGAGCCGGTTCTTCAGAATATGGCGGACCGCCAGGAAGAACGCCGCGCCCGGCACCGCCGTTGCAACGCACAGCGTTATCATGCCAATATGGATGGTCGCAGTCGGCCCGATGCCGCGGAAGAAGTTTGCCAGTGCCATCCATACGCTGTCAAAGGGCAGGTTACCCACACCCATGATAAAGAACATGAAAAGGAACTGGAACACAGTGGACAATACAAAGTACCAAACCACCGCCATCAGCACGCGGTGCTTTTTCGCCAGATGTCCCAGCGCGATACACAGGTAGATGAACAGCATACCGACAACCGCACAGAGCAGCAGCCAAGCGAACGTCTCCAGAGTATAGAACAGCGTATTAGGGTCGCTCGTAAAAGATTTCCATATGGCGGCCAGCACATCGCCCAGCCCCACAAGCAGGCCCGAACCTGAACCGATGATGCCTATGCTCAGCACTGCCGCAACTGTAGCAATAATACTCATAACGGTCGCAACAATGACCTTACTCCAGATATGCTGAGAAACCGTCACCGGCAGAGTGAACATCAGGTACCCCTCGTCCCCCAGCAGGTTTTTGTAAAACCGTTGGATCAGGATAACCGCGGTTACAACGAACACCGCTACCATCACAGCGAAATACAACATTGCCATTAGCACCGTAGGGATGCCGTACAGCAGGTTCTGCACCTGGTCAGTCATGGTCAGGCGGTTGACCACGGCCAACAGCAGCACCGCCGCGTACATCGGAAGGCAGATGCGCGCGCACGCCTTCCACTCATATTTCAGCAGCTTCAGCATGCAAACACCTCCCTGAACAGCATATCGACCGATTTCCCATGCTCCTCGCGGATGGTATCCACGCTCTCGTGCAGGGTCATCACGCCGTTTTTCAAAAAGATGACCTCGTCCAGCACGCGCTCAATATCCGCGATCAGGTGGGTGGAGAGCAGCACGGTGGCGTCCTCGCTGTAATTGGACAGGATGGTGTTGAGGATGTAGTCGCGCGCCGCGGGATCCACGCCGCCGATCGGCTCGTCAAGCAGGAAGAGCTGGGCCTTGCGGCTCATGGTCAGGATGAGCTGCACCTTTTCTTTCGTCCCCTTGGACAGCGTTTTGAGACGCGCCAACGGGCTGATATCCAGCGTTTTCAGCATATCGTTCGCCTTGATCTTGTCAAAATCCGCATAGAAGTCCGCGAAAAAGTCAAACAGGTCGCACACGCGCATCCAGTCGTTCAGGTAAGCACGGTCGGGCAGATAGCTGACCACGCTGTGCGTATGCACGCCCGGCTTTTCCCCGTCGATCAGCACCGTGCCGCTGGTCGGCTGCAGCAGGCCGTTAAGCAGCTTGATCGCTGTCGTTTTGCCCGATCCGTTCGGCCCCAGCAGGCCAATAAAGCGGCCGCGCTCGAGCGTTAGGCTCAGGCTGTCAAGCGCCCTGATACTGCCGTAAATCTTGGTCAGCCCTTCGCATACAACCAGATCATTCCTCTGTTCCATTCTTCTTCTCCTCCCCCCTGCGCTTTTCCAAAAGCGCCACGATCTCCTTCTCGGTAAAGCCAAGCTGACTCATGCCGGCTAAAAATTCTGAAATACGGTCGCTTGCGATCTGCTCCCGAATTTTTGCTATCATCTCTTTATCCTCCGTAACATATCGTCCACTGGTGCGGTTGGTGTACATCAGCCCTTCGCGCTCCAAATCCGCCAGCGCGCGCTGCATTGTGTTCGGGTTCACGCCCGCCTCCGCCGCCAGCTCCCGCACGGGCGGCACCTTATCGCCCGCGCCGAGCTGCCCGCTTACGATCTGCTCGGTCAGCTGCTCCATGAGCTGCTGGTAGATCGGGCGGTCGCCCCGCAGTTGCCATTGCATAGGCTCGCTCCTCTCTGTTTCTTTGTACTATGATAATAGTACAGTAATGCATAATTGTCAATACCTTTTTCAAAAATTTTTTATCCAGCCCCGCGACCGCTAAATTATTGCTGAAAAATCCCGCGTGATATGCTATAATTACAGGTACACTGGAGGGTAATTTTTATGAAGATCTATCCCAGCCTGCGTCTGCTCTGGGCCGCGCTTGTGGTATCCGCGGTCACGGGCCTCGGCAGCCTCTTTCCTGAAAACGGAGTTAGCCTGGCCGCCAGCATCCTTAACCTTGCGGCATACGGCGTGGTGCTGTATATTCTGCACCGTCTTTCGGAGGAATCGGCAAGGTTCGGCCGCGCCTTTTCCTGCCAACTCATCTCGCTGGTCCTCTCCATCCTGGCTCTGGCCTGCACGTTTATGGGTACGTCGGATATGATGGTGCATTTCATGGTGCTGCTGATGGTGACCGGCTCGCTGTTCAGCCTGATCAGCCAGTATCATATGTACTGGGCGCTGGATGAGCGTGTCATCCCCTGCGGCTACGCCTACCCCGCCCGCCGCATCCGCTGGTGCTTTTACACGCCGCTGATCGGCGCGGTGGCCGCCTCTTTCATACAAACCCTGTTTTATCAAAACCCGGCCGCGCTGGTCGTGCAGCTCGTCTGCCAGCTTGCACCGCTTGTTCTGCTCTGGCAATACCTGCGGGCAGTCAAAAACCGCGAGGACGATCCGCTTCATATGTAGTGGCACACCAAAAAACGCGCGCCGGAACGCTTTGTTCCGACGCGCGTTTTTTATGCGTTTTCCGAAAACTCCGCCAGGCGGAGGTCTTCGTTATGGTCGAGCGCATAGGTGATATTCCACGGCGAGGTGAAAAGCAGCAGGCTGTTGCCCTTGAGATCCTCGACGATTTTGGTGTCGCTCGTAAGCTGTAGGCGCTTGATGTCGAAATCCTCCTCGTCGTTCTCCACCCAGCGCACATGCTCATAGGGCAGGTTCTCGCGGATGATCTCCACGTTATACTCGTTTTTCAAGCGGTATTCGAGCACCTCGAACTGTAGCACGCCAACCACGCCCACAATGACCGCCTCCATGCCCGAGCCCGGCTCGCGGAATATTTGAATCGCACCCTCCTGCGCAATCTGCTCCACGCCCTTGACGAACTGCTTGCGCTTTAAGGTATCCTTCTGCCGCACCGTTGCGAACAGCTCGGGCGCAAAGGTCGGTATGCCGGAAAAGACGCATTTGCGCTTGGGGTCGCATACCGTGTCCCCAATCGCGAACACGCCCGGGTCAAAGATGCCGATGATATCGCCCGCATAGGCCTCGTCCACGATCGAACGGTCCTGCGCCATGAGTTGCTGCGGCGCGGCGAGCGCCATCTTTTTGCCGGTCCGCACATGCAGCACCTCCTGCCCGCGCTCAAACTTGCCCGAGCAGATGCGCATGAATGCCACGCGGTCGCGGTGCGCCTTGTTCATGTTCGCCTGAATCTTGAACACGAACGCGGAAAAATGATCCTCAAATGGGTCGATCACGCCGATATCCGCAGTGCGCGCAGTCGGCGGCGGGGTCATCTGCAAAAACTTCTTGAGGAAAGGCTCCACGCCGAAGTTGGTCAGCGCCGAGCCAAAGAACACCGGCGACAGCTTTCCCTCATGCACGGCTTTCAGGTCGAATTCATCCCCCGCGCCGGAGAGCAGCTCCACGTCGTCGATCAGGGTCTGGTACTGGTCCTCGGGCAGCATTCCCTCCAGGATCGGGTCGTCGATCGACAGGCGCTGCGCCTTGACCTCGTGGCGGAAGTCCGCACCCTCGAACGCGATGACCTGGTCGTCCATGCGGTCGTACACGCCTTTGAAGCGCTTGCCCGAGCCGATTGGCCAGTTGACCGCGTAGGTGCCGATGCCCAGCTCGTTTTCAATATCCTCAAGCAGCTCGTAGGGGTCGCGCGCCTCACGGTCCATCTTGTTGATGAACGTGAAGATCGGCACGCCGCGCATGGCGCACACCTTGAACAGCTTGCGCGTCTGCGCCTCCACGCCTTTGGACGCGTCGATAACCATGACCGCCGAATCCGCCGCCATCAGCGTGCGGTAGGTATCCTCGGAAAAGTCCTGGTGGCCCGGGGTATCCAGGATGTTGATGCACTTGCCCTCGTACCGGAACTGTAGCACCGACGAGGTGACCGAAATACCGCGCTGCTTTTCGATCTCCATCCAGTCGGAAACCGCGTGGCGGCTGTTTTTCTTGCCCTTGACCATGCCGGCCTCCTGAATGGCGCCGCCGTAGAGCAAAAATTTCTCGGTTATGGTGGTTTTGCCAGCGTCAGGGTGCGATATGATCGCAAATGTGCGCCGGTTTTCGATTTCTTTCTTCAGGTCTGCCACAGGCTTATTTCCTCCCGATCATGCAAAACTTATAAATTTTTGCGAAATGTACACAGAATCTTCACAATTGCCGGATATAGTATAAATGTGGAAAGCGTAAGATCCCCCCACATGTTCTTGCTTTCTACTCTCTATCCTACCTTTTATTGCGGGAACGGCCGGACGAAAGTCCGGCCGTTCCTGTTTTTTCGCGCTGTGCGCATCACAGGACGCGCCTATACCCCTTTTCACGCGGGCAGGCAGGAACACAGTGTAGAACAGCGGCCGCGTCAGGCGGCGGGTTACAGCTCCCGCCTACCCTCCAGCGCGCGGAGCAGCGTAACCTCGTCCACCATTTCCAGATGGCCGCCGACCGGCATCCCGTAGCCCAGGCGGGTGATTTTGATACCGAACGGCTGCAGCAGGCGGGAAATGTACATTGCGGTCGCTTCCCCCTCGGTATCCGGATTGGTGGCGAGGATGACCTCCTCGGTTTCCTCGTCCGCCACACGCTGCACCAGTTCGCGAATGCGAATATCGTCCGGCCCGATGTGGTTCATCGGCGACAGCGTGCCGTGCAGCACATGGTACAGCCCTTTATATTCCCTGGTCCGTTCAAACGCGATCACATCGCGCGGGTCGGTCACCACGCAGATGGTCTTCTGGTCTCGCGCCTGGTCGGCGCAGATCGGGCAGGTTTCGGTGTCCGTCAGGTTCTGGCAGCGTTTGCAGGTGAACGTTTTTGCCTTGGCATCCCGTATCGCATCCGCGAAGCGCTCCGCATCCTCTTTGGGCAGGTCGAGCACATAGAACGCCAGGCGCTGCGCGGTCTTTTGTCCAATGCCGGGGAGCCGCGCGAATTCCTCGATCAGCTTTTCGACCGGCGGCGCGAAAAAGTCCATCAGAACAGGCCGCCGCCCAGACCGCCCATGCCGCCCGTCACTGCGGACATCTGGCTCTGGGATTTTTCGGTTGCCGCCTTGAGCGCTTCGTTCACCGCCGCCACCACCAGGTCCTGCAGCATTTCGATATCGTCCGGATCAACCACGTCGGGCTTGATCTCAATGCTTTTCAGCGCCGACGTGCCGGTCACGGTCACGGTCACCATGCCGCCGCCCGCCGTGCCGATGGTCTCCATCTGGGCGATTTCCGCTTGCGCCTTAAGCATGTTTTCCTGCATTTTCTGCGCCTGCTTCATCATGGCCTGCATATTCATGCCGCCGCCAAAACCGCCAAATTTACCCTTTGCCATCTGTTATGTCCTCCTTAAAGCTCTTTCACTTGTATATCAAACGCTTTCGCGCGGCCAATCAGCTCATCGACCGCAGTATTTTTTTTGTGGACCGGCTCGTCCCCTGCCTCCTGCACCTTAACCTTAACTGGCGCGCCGGCAAGCGCCGCCGCCTGCGCGCGGATGACCTTCATGGTCGGCTCCGCCTTGGCGAGCATGGCCGTAATCCCATCCTCGCAGAGGATAACGAGCGCGCCGTCCTCCTCGATGCCGCGCGCGGACAGCTTGAGATTGGTATGCGCGCCCGTGTTAATCTTGCCGGTCAACGCTTCGAGCAGCGCGGGCCAGTGCGGCCAGTCAGCTGCTGCCGGAGCCGCCGCCTCGTTTTTTTCCGGCGCGCGGGTATCCTCCTGCCCGCCGGCCCAATCCGGCGCATCGCTGTCGTCCGGCGGGGGCGGCTCATCGCCGATGCCTGCGGCCGTTCCGGACGCAGGCATCGGCTGCGCGGCCTGTACCGGCACGCCGTTTTTCAGCTTTTCCTCCAGCGCTTCCACGCGGCCGCCCAAGGTATCATAGCTGTCCGCGTCCAGGCTGCACAGCCGCACCGCGCACAGCTCGGCCTCCACACGGCGGTTTGCCGCGCTGCGCATCCGGTCGAGCGCGTCGCCGATCACACGGCTCCACGCGATCAGGGTCGAAGCCGCCAGTCCGTCGCACAGCTTCTGCAGGGTCTGCACGCTGTAGGCGGGGGAAATCAGCGCGGAAACATCAGTTTTGCTGGTTTTCACCAGAAGCGCGTCCCGTATCAGGCCGAGCATTTGGTCGTAAACCGAGGCCAAATCGCGGCCCGCGTTATAATATTCATCCAACAGGCCGACTGCCGCGGCCAGATCGCCCGCTTTCAGGCTGCCGGCCAGCCGCAGGCTGTCATCCTGCCCCATCACGCCCAGTGCTGCGGTGACCGTTTGTTCATCCACCGCGCCCGCCGCGGCCGCGCGGTCCAGCATGGACAGCGCATCGCGCATCGCACCGTCGGCCAGGCGCGCGATCAGGCGCGCGGCCCCCTCGGTCAGCCCGATGCCCTCGCCCCCCGCCACATCGAGCAGGCGGCGCGCAATATCCTCCGCACCGATGCGTCGGAAATCAAACCGCTGGCAGCGCGACAGGATGGTTGCGGGTACCTTATGCAGCTCTGTGGTCGCCAGAATGAACAGCACATGCTCGGGCGGTTCCTCCAGGGTTTTGAGTAGCGCGTTGAACGCGCCGATCGAGAGCATATGCACCTCGTCGATGATGAACACCCGCTTTTTTACCTGCGCGGGCGTGTAGCGCGTCTCGTCACGCAGGTCGCGGATATTGTCCACGCCGTTGTTGGAGGCCGCGTCGATCTCGGTCACATCCAGTACGGACCCGTCCAATATCCCCCGGCAGGCCGCGCATTCGTTGCACGGGTCGCCGTTGACCGGATTTTCGCAGTTGACCGCCCGGGCAAGGATTTTTGCGCAGGTCGTCTTGCCCGTGCCTCGCGTACCGGTAAACAGGTAGGCATGGCTCAGCCGTCCGGACTGGAGCTGCGCGCGGAGCGTATCCGTGATATGCTGCTGCCCAATTACGTCCGCGAATGTCTGCGGCCGCCACTTGCGGTATAATGCCTGATACACGTCCTATCGCAACCCCTTTCCTCAATTTCTGCTGCGCCTGTGGGCAAACGCCCCGCACACACACCACAAAGAGGCGGGCGCAAGCCCGCCTCCAAGCGTCTCTCCTGCGCGCCATGCGCGCCATTTGCACAGAAAACCGCCACGCGGTTTTCATCAAAAGTCAGGACATGCGCCTGACTTTTGATACCCCGACTCAGCCGCCTTGGGCGGCGTCGTTCGGGTATCGAAAGCAGGTTTCTGCTGGAACCTGCTTTCGTATATAGGGGACTTTTGAAGTCCCATACACTCTCGTTCAGCGCCCCACAAGACCGCACGCGGACAATTCGAAAGCGAACGCCCGGCCGTTCTTCGCACTTTAAGCTCAAGATCGGCAGCTCTGCGGCACACGATGGTTTCTGCTTAATGCTGCTCGGTTCCCCGCCTGACATGGTTCACAGTCCTCCGTTGCGCAGTACCGGTCTCTCATCGCTCTGTGGGCGACCACCTTGCCGAAAGCCCGTCCCTCCTTGCCCGCATCATCCCCGCTGTAGCGGATTGCGGGTACAGAGCACCGCTAACGCCCCGATGTGTGCGGCCTTGTGCGGCGCTGAACAAAAGGTATTCGATTGTTAGTTTACACCGGCCGGCCGCGTTTTATGCCTCCGGATCGTCCGGCGGCGGCGTTTCCGGCTCGGTTGATGTGTCCGGATCGGTCGTGCCGCCGGGGTCGGTCGTGCCGCCGGGGTCGGTTGTCCCGCCCGGGTCGGTCGTACCATCGGGATCGGTTGTGCCGCCCGGGTTCGTGCTGCCGCCCGGATCGGTCGTGCCGCCCGAATTCGTACCGCCGCCCTCCGGGTCGGTCGGCGTTACCGGCAGTCCGGTTTCCGGATCAACCGACGGATTGGTCGGCTGGTCCTCCGGCTTTTGCTCCTCCGGCTTTTCTTCCTCTTCCTCCTCAACCTCGATGCCGGTCGTCTTGCCGTAATCGTAGGTCTTGAAGCCCTGGTGCGGGCAAAGCTCGGTTGGCGTCTGTCCTTTCCAGAAGCGTCCGGTCGCCACACGGCCCGCCGCGCGGCACGCGCCGGACGGGGCAAGCCCGCTGTCCATGCAGTAGGAGGCGGTCTCGAAATCCTGCGGGTGCGAATCAAAGACCAAGCCGGAATCGCCCTCATGCACACGGGTCATAACCGTTTTCCAGATGCCCGCCGCCGTGCGGCCGTACAGCCCGTCAAGCGTGTAGTTATGCTCGTAGCCAACCCAGACCGCGGCGGAATATTCAGGCGTCACACCGCAGAACCAGATATCCGTATTCGAGGTCGTGGTACCCGTTTTGCCCGCGGTCTCCACGCCCGAAATCGTCGTACCCGAGGCGGTGCCGTATGAGGTAACCGCCTGCATGCAGTCCAGCATATAATACGCGGTGCGCACGTTCTCAAAGCCAAGCTCGGTGCCTGGGTTGTTCTCCAGCACCACGTTGCCTTCGGAATCGAGCACCTTGGTATAGGTCCGCGTGCCGGCGAACACACCGTCGTTGATAAAGGTCGAGAAGCCGCCCGCCATTTCGCGCACGGTCACGCCGTCGGTCAGGCCGCCGAGCGCCAGCGGCGCAAGGTCGATATCGGACTGCACGGTGCCATCCGCATTGGTGCGGGTGCCGACCAGGGAATCTTCAAAGCCCAAGCGCTGCGTCAGGAAATCATAGGACGCCTGCGGCGTGAGCATGTTCATCACCTGCACGGCAATCGTATTGACCGAGCTGGTGATACCGCTTTTGATAGACATCGCCTTGCCGGTCGGCATTTTGCCGTCGTTCATCGGCCAAGGGCGCCCGTCGTCGCCCATGCGGAGCGCCTTGTCATACACGGTGGAGGTGGGTACGATGATGCCCTTGTCCATGGCCGGGCCATAGGTGGACAGCGGCTTGAAAGACGAGCCGGGCTGGCGGTGCGCGTCGGTCGCGTAGGAGAAATCCAACTTGCCATTCTTTTCCCCGCGGCCGCCTGCAATGCCCTTGATATTGCCCTGCTTGTCCGTAATGACCATAGCGCTCTGCGGCCGTTCACCATACTTCTCCGTATTGGGGAACACCGAATCGTCCGCCCAGACCGTATCCAGGATATTCTGGACATTGGTGTCGATCGTAGCGTAGATCTTGAGGCCGCCGGAGTTGATCATATTGCTTGCGACCTGCTCGGAGTAGCCTTTCTGCTCCATCAGGTCCTTTTTAACGTCCTGGATGACCGCGTCGGTAAAGTAGGTGTACGGGTCGCCGATCTCCTCCTGGTATTTCTCATAGGGGCGGTACACCAGTTCTTTCGCAACGGCCGCGTCATGCTCCTCCTGGGTAATCATGCCCAGCTCCAGCATCTTGCCGAGCGTCGCCTCCTGGCGCTCCTTCACACGATCCGGATGGTTATAGGGATCGTAAATGGAGGGGTTGTTCGTCAGGCCGACCAGAGCCGCGCATTCCGCGAGGTCGAGCTGCGAGACATCCTTGCCGAAATAGGTCGTGGCCGCGGTTTTTACGCCATAGCAGGTGTGGCCGAGGTAGATCGTGTTCAGGTACATAGTCAGGATGCGGTCCTTGTCGTCGATCTCCTTTTCCAGCGCCAGCGCACGGAATATCTCGTTGACCTTACGTTTGACCGAGTAATCCTTGTCCTCCGTCACGTTCTTTATGAGCTGCTGGGTGATGGTCGAGCCGCCGTACTGGTCGCCGCCGAGCAGCCAGCCCCTGACCGCGCCCAGCGTACGCCTCCAGTCTACGCCGTGGTGCTTGTAAAAGCGCTCGTCCTCGATCGCGACCGCAGCGTTTTTCAGGTCCTCCGGAATCTCCTCGCTGTCAACCCAGATGCGGTTTTCCGTACCCTTGATTGTTTCGTAAAGCTGTTCCGCGCCGGTTTCCGGATCATAGTTGTAAATGAAAGAATTCAGGTCAAGGCCCAGGCCCTGGCTGATTCCCTTTGCCGTTTCCTGCGCGGAGGGGTTGATATAAGCGTGCACATAATATGCGAACGCAATGCCGCAGAAGCTGGCGCAGAGCACGCCGATCAGCAGCAGCGTCAGCAGCACGCGGGATATGAAATACCCAACGCCGTATCCTTTTCTTTTGCCAGTCGACAATTCGGTTTCCTCCTTACCCGGCGGCGACGGGCGCCGCAGGGTCTTTTCCAGTCGGACGCTGGCGGCGTCCGATTTGTTCCCAGCATACGGTGGTATTATACCACACCGCGCGCCAAATTCCAAACAAATTTTACATTCGTTCCCGAATATTTTACAAATTTACGGGAATACTCAAAGCAAATCCCTTTTTCAAAGGATGTTTTTTCTATGATGCAAGGCTTTTACATGCTCGCCCTGCAGCGGGCGCGCCGCCAAAGGCGCATCGCCCTGGCGGCCTGTATCCTCGCGCTGGCCTGCGCTTTTTTTGCCGCGCGCGCCTATTTTGCCCCGTCTGCGGTTGCGGCAAACGCGCCGCTCGAGCCTTATGTCGCCTACGATGCGGGCGGGACGCTCGCCGTGTCCCGCGGCGGCGAAACGGTCCTCTATACGGAGATCGACACCCGTTCGCTGCCGCAGGCCGACCGTGAGGCGCTCGGGGCCGGCGTCGTCCTGCCGGATGCCGAAGCGCTCGCCAAACTGCTGGAGGACTACAGCTCGTAAAAAAGCGGACGCATACGCGCCCGCTTTTCCCGTTTTCTTCAGTCCCACAGACCCTCGACCCACTGTTCGAAGTCGACGACCTCCTCTTCCTGCGGCGGCTGCGCCGCAGGCGAACTGTCATGGGGCTGCTGCTCCATCTCGACCGCCATCGTGAGAATGCCCTGGTTCTTGATGTGGATTGTTTGTTCCACCCGTGCGGACGAGGCCTCCGCCTGATAGCTGTAGGTTATCAGCATGTCGCTGAACCAGTCTCTTTCGCGGCGCTCACCCTCGCCCGTGATCCCGCCGGTCTGCACGTCCAGCGTGAACCAGCCCTTGAAGTAGCTGCCGTCCTCCCACACCTCTTCGCTTCCGACCGGCGCGGTGTAGCGCGACCCGCTGCGGGCGAACAGGCTGTCGCCGGCCTTGAGCGCACAGTTCTGCGCCATGCTGTGTGTGCGGTACCACAGCTCGCTGTAGTTGCCCCATGTTTCGCAATTCTGCTCGGTCCGGCTGACGATATACTCGCCGGCGGTTTCCGCATCCGCAGCCAGGGGCAGGAAGCTGCCGGTGACCAGTACCACGGGGTTCATATCCATCATACCAACGCCGCCGGATTCGGCCAGGCCACTCACGCTGAACCATTTATCCGTGTCCGCGGCGGCAGCAGCGCCCTCCGGCGCATCCTCCGCGAGCAGCCCGAACAACAGCGGACAGCGCAGGTACAGCATATCGGTATCCGCGTTATAGATCATTTCAAAGCGGGCGTTTTCCAGCTCCGTCCGGTATTTCTCCGCCAAATCCTCCATACCCATGCCGAGCAGCCAGCCGCTTTCCTGCGCATACAGCGCCGCCAGCGCGTACAGGTCGAGCCGCAGGTCAAGCTGCACGCTCCCGCCCTGGCTGATGACCTCCAGCGTACCCTCCATGGGGTAATGCTCGTCCCCATCGATCGAGTTGAACGCCGTATAGGCCACCTCGATGGCCGCCGCCGTGCGCAGCGCCTGCTCCGGATCGATTTCCGGCTGGGCCGCGATCCACTGGTTGACAATGGAGAAATCCGCGTTCAGCTCGTCGAGCAACGCGTCCCTGTCGTACAGCACCGCGACCTGCTCATACTCGTCCCACCGGACGGTCAGGCCGAACGCCTCTGCGAAAAAGCGCACCGGAACGTAGGTACGGCCCTCCTTCTCGTACGGCACGGCATCGAGCGCGACCGTCTCCAGCACCGCGCCGCTCTCCGCATCCGAAATCGCCAGCGTATCTCTGCCGGCCGCGAAAGCATACGTCCGCCCCGCCAGCTCGGCTGTTACGGCGCCGTCCGCATAGCCGACCGCCGCGCCCAATGTCTCCGCAATCGCGCGGAACGGCACCATGGTCCGGTCGTTCCGGCTCTCGGGCTGCGCATCTGGGAACACGATCGCTTTCCCGTTCAACTGCACGCTCACCGCCGGTGGCGTGCGCGGCACCAGGCCGAACGCAACCAGTGCGTCCAGCCCGTCCGGATCCCAGACGCCGTCCGTCTCCATGGCGGACACGTCCTCGATCGCCAGGTACGCCGCCAACTCCGCGATCAGCGCTTCCCGCGTCGTCCCCCACTCTTCCGCCGCTTCCCCGACCGAATCCGTGCCGTAATAATTGCAGACCAGGCTTTCGTCCGCTTCGAGCGCCTGGATATAAAGCGCATATTTGCTGCTGACCATATCATAGGTCAGCCCCTCATCCACGCCCAAAAACAGCTCCATGAATTCCTCGGGCGACGCATAGCTGTAAACCTCATACAGCGGCGGCTCCCCGTCCGCCGCCAGCGCCGCGGGCAGCGCGCCGCACAGCACCGCCGCCAAGCCCGCGGCAAGCAGCCGCCTCAGCAAATGCCTGATCCGTTTCAAAAGAAAGCCCCCTTGCGTTTTTATTATTTTTATTGTACCCCCAAACCGATGCAGCGTCCATTTCCGTTTTATCCATTTTTCACGATCGAAAGTAGGCGATATGCCCATGCACTCCACACAGGCCAAAGCAAAATCCGCGCTGCTGCTCACCGCGTTCATCTGGGGCAGCACGTTTTTCGTTATGAAGGAAGCCGCCGCCGTCTTCCCGCCCGCCCTGCTCATGGCCGTGCGGTTCACGGTAGGCGCGGCGGCGCTCGCGCTACTGTTCCGCGGGCGGCTGGGCGTGCTGCGCGGCCGCAGATATCTGGCCGCCTCCCTTATCACCGGCGCGACGCAGACCGCTGCCTATCTGCTGCAGACCCTTGGCCTGCACTGGGACACCTCGCCCGGCAAGTCCGCTTTCCTGACCGCGGCTTACTGCGTGCTGGTGCCGTTCCTCGGCTGGGCCGCGCTGCGCCGCCGGCCGACCGGCTGGCAGTTCGCCGCCGCCGGCCTGTGCATCCTCGGCATCGGACTGCTTTCGGTCACCGAGGCCATGACCATCTCGCCCGGGGACTTCGCCACCCTGCTCAGCGCGGCGGCGTTCGCGCTCAACATCCTTTCCGTCGGCTATATGGTGGAGCAGGGCTGCGAGCCTGTGCCGCTGACCATCGGCCAGCTCGGCGCGGCGGCGCTGATGTGCTGGGGCGTGTGCGCACTGACCGGCGCCGCCCCCTATGCGCCGCCGACCGCAGGCGCGTGGGCGAGCCTGGTCGTCCTCGGCCTGACCGCTTCGGCGCTCTGCCTGTCCCTGCAGGCCTATGGCCAGCAGCATGTCGATCCCCCGCAGGCCTCCCTGCTGCTTTCGCTCGAATCCGTGTTCGGTGTGGCCTGCTCGGTTGTCTTTTACGGCGAAACGGTCACTGGCCGCATGCTAACGGGCTTCCTGCTCATTTTTACCGGCATTCTCGCGGGCGAAACGCAGTTCGCCTTTGTGCGCCGCCTCCGGCCGCAGAATTCGGAATAAGCCGCGTCCCCCCGGCATACTTTACACCGAGGGGGCGTTTATTTATGTTCATTACCATTACCCGCGACACGCTTTGCCGCATCGGCGCGGCGGCCGGCGTATGCGTTACGCTTGCCGTGCTGTTCTTCCTGCTGCCACAGGCCGATGCGCCCGCCGCGCAGGCAAACGCTGAAACCGAGGCCGCGGTTCCCGCGTCGGTCAGCGACTGGGGTCTGTCGTTCCAAACCGAGGGGCAGCCGCCCGTCGGTAACGTATCCGCGGATACGCTCCGCCAGTGGGACGCCTACTATGTGGGCGACACCTCCCAAAAGACGATCTACCTGACCTTTGACGCGGGCTACGAAAACGGCAACACGCCCGCCATTCTGGACGCGCTGAAGAAGCACAACGCGCCGGCGTGCTTTTTCGTGGTGGGCAATTTTATCGACACCGCGCCCGATCTGGTAAAGCGCATGGTGGACGAGGGGCATATCGTGGGCAACCACACGCTGCACCATCCCGATATGTCAAAGATTGCAGATATGGATTCATTCCAGGCGGAGATCACCGGCCTTGAGGAAAAGTTCACCGCCCTGACCGGCCAGCCGATGCAGCGGTTCTACCGTCCCCCGCAGGGCAAATTCAGCGAGGAGAACCTCAGGCAGGCGCAGGAGCTGGGCTATACGACTGTGTTCTGGTCGCTGGCCTATGTTGACTGGTATACCGACAACCAGCCGACCGACGAACAGGCGTTCTCTAAGCTGCTGCCGCGCATCCACAACGGCGCGATCGTCCTGCTGCACTCGACGAGCGAGACGAATGCGCGCATCCTTGACGAGCTGCTCACCAAATGGGAGGGCGAGGGGTACACGTTCGGGAGCCTGGCCGACTTAACCTGATTTTTGGTGTCATTTTGACACAAAAAGCACTTCTCCAACAATTTTGCGTTATACTTGACTGAGGTGAGTGCTTTGAAAGTTATTATCCCTCCTTTACCGTCCCGCCCAGAATCAATTTATAAAACCATTTACATCGAAAAATCCCTTGCGAACCAGATTGAACAAATCGCCATTCAAAATAATACGAGCTGGAACCATGTTGTCACAGCCCTGCTCAAAAGCTGTCTGGAGCATTCGGGCGGGCGGTAGGCAGAAAAAGGCGCGCGCCGCGCGCCTTTTTCTGCCATATTCTCCCCTCTATGCGCCCCATCCGCTTGTTTTGCCCCCCTTTTTGTGCTATACTATCATCATGGGCAAGTAAGACAAGAAAGGATGATTCCATCATGGAAAAGGCCAAGGTCTATTTCGCGGACTTCCGCGCCACGCTGACCGAAAACCTTCAGCAAAAGCTGACCCGCCTGCTCAAAACCGCGGGCATGGGAACCATTGATTTCGACAAGAAATTCACCGCCATCAAGATCCATTTCGGCGAGCCGGGCAACCTCGCCTATCTCCGGCCGAACTGGGCCAAAACCGTCGCGGATTTTGTCCGTGAGCGCGGCGGCAAGCCGTTCCTGACCGACTGCAACACCCTGTACGTCGGCGGGCGCAAGAACGCGCTCGACCATCTGGACTCCGCTTACCTCAACGGCTTCAGCCCGTTCACGACCGGCTGCCACGTCATCATTGCGGACGGGCTGAAAGGCACGGACGAGGCGTATGTGCCGGTCGAGGGCGGAGAATACGTCAAGGAAGCCAAGATCGGACAGGCCATTATGGACGCGGACGTATTTATTTCGCTGACCCACTTCAAGGGCCACGAGTCTTCGGGCTTCGGCGGCTGTCTGAAGAACATCGGCATGGGCTGCGGCTCACGCGCGGGCAAAATGGAGCAGCACAACGCGGGCAAGCCGCAGGTCGATCCGTCCCCCTGCGTGGGCTGCGGCATGTGTACGCGCATCTGCGCGCACGACGCTATTACCATCACGGATAAAAAGGCGCATATCGATCATGACAAATGCGTGGGCTGCGGCCGCTGCATCGGCGTCTGCCCGACCGACGCGATCGGCTGCGGCTATGATGAATCCAACATCGTCCTGAACCGCAAGATCGCGGAGTACACCAAGGCGGTCGTGGACGGGCGCCCCTGCTTCCATATCTCGCTTGTTATCGACGTGTCGCCCAACTGCGACTGCCACGCGGAGAACGACGTGCCGATCGTGCCGAATGTCGGCATGTTTGCGTCCTTTGACCCGATCGCGCTCGACCAGGCCTGCGTGGACGCGGTCAACGCCGCGCCGGTCAATCCGGACAGCCTGCTCCGCGACGCGCACGAGCGGCACCATATTGACGACGCGCACGACCACTTCCACGCCGCCCATCCGGATACGAACTGGCAGTCCGCGCTCGAGCATGGCGAGAAGCTCGGCCTCGGCACGCGGGAATACGAACTCATCAAAATCTAAACGCAAACATCAAGCAAAAAGCGAGGCATCCGCCTCGCTTTTTTCATATTTGATTCAATCCGACGGGCAGCGCGAGCTTTACCGCCAGCATGGCAGCGTATATCGCGGCGTATACGCCTTTGGCTTTGCGCTCACCCAGATGCGCACGCAGCTTATCTGCCGTACCCCACACTTTTTCCTCGCTTTCGTCCAGGCGGCCGAGTAGCCAGCGCGCCGCAAACCCGAGCACCCCAATGGTCTGTAAAAACGTCCAGCCGAGCAGCAGTACGAAGCCGACGGCCGACCGCTCCCGCGGGTCGCGGAGCAACGCCAGGCACAGCACCCAGCCCGTCATGCTTGCCATTCGGTTTAAAATGACACCGAACCGCACAAAGTCCTTCACTGCGGCATCATCTCCCGCCCTTCGAACGCGGCGCGGCGTCTGATGTCCTGCATGACCGCGTCGAACTGCGGCAGGTCGAGCGACTGCGCCCCGTCGCACAGCGCGTTTTTGGGGTCGTTATGCGCCTCGATAATCAGGCCATCCGCGCCGGCGGCGATTGCGGCGCGCGAGAGCGGCTGTACCATATCGCGGCGGCCCGCGGCGTGCGACGGGTCGACGATCACCGGCAGGTGGCTGAATATCTTGACCAGCGGCACCGCGGAGATGTCCAGATTGTTGCGGATCATCTTTTCAAACGTGCGGATGCCGCGCTCGCACAGGATGACGTTGGTGTTGCCGCCCGCGAAGATGTACTCCGCCGCCATCAGGAATTCCTCCATCGTCGCGGACAGGCCGCGCTTGAGCAGGATAGGCTTATCCGACCGGCCCAGCTCCTTGAGCAACATGAAATTCTGCATATTGCGTGCGCCGAGCTGGATGATGTCCACATCCGCGAACAGGTCGAGGTGCTTTTCGCTCATGATCTCGGTTACAACCGGCAGGCCGGTCTGGCGCTTGGCCTCCAAAAGGAGCTTCAGGCCCTCGTCCTCAAGCCCCTGGAAGGAGTACGGCGAGGTGCGCGGCTTGAACGCGCCGCCACGCAGGAAGGACGCGCCCGCCCGCTTGACCGCTTCGGCCACCTCCACGATCTGCGCCTCGCTCTCGACCGAGCAGGGTCCCGCCATCACGTTGAAGTATCCCGCGCCGATCCTGCGCCCCGCAACCTCAATGACCGTATCCTCATGGTGGAATTTGCGGTTGACGGCCTTGAATGGCTCGGTCACACGCTGCACGCGCTCGACCACGTCATAGGCCATGATGTCCCCTTCGTCCAGTTTGGTGGTGTCGCCGACCAGGCCAAAGATCGTGGTGTTCTCGCCCTGAGAATAGTGGATCGTAAGCCCCATATCCTTAAAATGCTGCATCAAACGGTCTACACGTTCCTTATCGCTATTCTGCTTGAGTATAACGATCATTTTGGTTCACTCCTTTATCAGTTAAAATTATAAGCCTTTGCAGTATACCACCAAAATGCCCAAAAAGAAAGGGCGATTTACTACAAATCGCCCTGTTTCTTTGGTCGGGTTTTGCACGAGGTTGTAAAATGCTAACCTTTACCGCGCGGCTTTCAGCTCCACATAGCGCTGTTCCACCGCCGTGCAGAATTCCTCCCAGCGTCCGTCTCCAATCAAACGGGCCGGACAGACTTTTCCGGAAAAGTCCTCATGCTTGCGCAGCGCCTTCGGACCCAGACCGTATTCGAGCAGCAGGCGCGCGCACAGTTTTTCGGTGTTGATTAACGTCTGCTCATAGTTGCCGTCCTCGTTGACGCACATTTCGATCCCGACGCCGTTTTTGTTGCCGCCGTTCCTTTTCATCTGGTCGCCCGCATGGTACGCGGTTTCGTCGTCCGGCAGGTGATGGTATATTTCGTGGTCGTCCACGGTGTAATGCCAGGAAACGATATTTTCCTGCGCGTCGGCGTTCTGGTGGATGAATGAGTTATGCGCGGCAGCGGTCGCGCCCGCGGAAAAATTATCCGTTTCGTGGATGACGAGGTATTTGATCTCGCGTTTTTCCCCGGGCCGCGCGCGGCTCCCCTCCGGCAGGAAGTCCGTATAGACCGGTATGTCCTCAATATAGCTGAGCCCCGCGTCCGGCTGCGGCGGCCGGCTGATCGCCCGATGCGTCAGCATACCGGCGGCAAACGACGCCAGCAGCAGCACCGCCAGCAGCAGCGGCCGGCGGTTCGGCCGCTTTTTCCCTTTTTTCCCACTGTAAAACCCTGCAATCTTCAATCCGTCCGCTCTCCCTATCCCTCGTTCCAGTGGTTCTATTGTACTACGTTTCGACAGCTTTTTCAAAGGCATGGATGTAAACTTTTTATTCCCATAAAAAACCTCGCTTTCCCCCGCGGAATTCCTGTAAGAAAAACTTGCATTCCGGCGTTTCGTGCGATATAATTATATTTACTCGGAGAGGCAAAGCCTTTACCAGCAGAATTCTTTGACCGCCCCCTTTGTCCCAAAGGGGAGCCAAGGCCATACGGACAGCCGGGTCAAATGCCGAACATGGCAACTTTGTTGCCTTATTGAATTTTATAAGTTGGCTGCTTAAAAGCCGTGTGCCGTGGGCGCATCACACTTGTGAAACAATCAATAAGAGTAGTAAAAGTAAATTCTTGCTATATAGACTCTTTCCTCTTCCACAGACAGAGCCGTTGCGGGCATTTGCCCGAACGGAAGAGAGATTGCATTCCTCAAGCTGAGATGGCCGCGCGCGGACACCTCGCTTGAGGATTTTTTAATTGTGAGGATTACCGGTATGCAAAACAAGCTGAAACTGTACGGGTTCAACAACCTGACCAAGGCGCTGTCGTTCAACATTTACGACGTATGCTATGCCAAAACCGAGCGCGAGCAGCGCGACTATATCGCCTACATCGACCAGCAGTACAACTCCGAGCGGCTGACCGGCATTCTGGAGCGCGTGACCGAGATGATCGGCGCGCATGTGCTGCATATCTCCAAACAGGATTACGACCCGCAGGGCGCCTCCGTCACCTTCCTGATCGCGGAGGAGCATATGAAGCCCGCGCCCGAGCCGGATACCATCGTGGCGCATCTGGACAAAAGCCATGTCACCGTGCATACCTATCCGGAATACCATCCGGACACCTGCCTTGCCACGTTCCGCGTGGATATCGACGTGGCGACCTGCGGCGAGATCACGCCGTTGTCCACGCTCGATTACCTGATCGACTCGTTCGATTCGGATATCATCACCATGGACTACCGCGTACGTGGCTTTACCCGCGATATCGAGGGGAAAAAGCTGTTCATGGACCACCAGATGACCTCGATCCAGGATTTCATCGACCCGCACACACTCGACCTGTACGACGCTTACGATGTGAACGTGTACCAGGCCAACCTGTTCCACACCCGCATGCTGCTCAAGGAGGTTGACCTGCAGAACTACCTGTTCAACACCGATATCTACGAGCTGCCGCCCAAGACGCGGCTCAAAATCCATTCCGACCTGCGCCGCGAGATGATCGAGATCTTCAGCGGCAAAAACATCTACTGACGTACCGGAGGCTTTCCGCGCTTCCGTATGTGAAAGAAGGCAAAGCTATGGACCAGTCCCGCGCGCCCATCAAGGAGGCGCTCGAACATTTTAAGGATATGCGTATCGTCCCGTTTGATGTCCCCGGGCATAAACGCGGACGCGGCAATCCCGAGCTGACAAAATTCCTCGGGGAACAGTGCATGACCGTGGACGTCAACTCCATGAAGCCGCTGGACAACCTGTGCCATCCGGTCAGCGTCATCCGTGAGGCGGAGGAGCTGGCCGCCGAGGCTTTCGGCGCGGCCCATGCGTTCCTGATGGTCGGCGGCACGACCTCGAGCGTGCAGTCGATGATCCTTTCGGTCGTGGGGCGCGGGGACGAGATCATCCTGCCCCGCAACGTCCACCGTTCGGTCATCAACGCGCTCGTGCTTACCGGCGCGGTACCGGTGTACGTCAACCCGCAGACCAACGAGCGGCTGGGCATCTCGCTGGGCATGTCGGTCGCGGACGTCGCGGCCGCGATCGAAAAGCACCCCTCCGCCAAGGCGGTGCTGGTCAACAACCCCACCTACTACGGTATCTGCTCGGATATCCGTGAGATCGTCCGTCTGGCGCACGCCAGGGGCATGAAGGTGCTCGCGGATGAGGCGCACGGCACGCATTTCTACTTTGGCGAGGACATGCCCGTCTCCGCGATGGCCGCGGGCGCGGACCTCGCCTCGGTTTCCATGCACAAGTCGGGCGGCTCGCTGACACAGTCGAGCTTCCTGCTGTGCGGCCCGTCGGTGAACGCGGAATATGTGCGCCAGATCATCAACCTGACGCAGACCACCTCGGGTTCCTACCTGCTGATGGTCAGCCTGGATATCTCGCGCAAGAACCTGGCGCTGTACGGAAAGGATATCTTCCGCAAGGTCACCCGCCTGACCGAGTACGCCCGCGATGAGATCAATCAGATCGGCGACTACTACGCCTACGGCCGCGAGCTGATCAACGGCGACACGGTTTTCGATTTCGATGTGACCAAGCTCGCGGTCAACACGCTGGACGTGGGGCTTGCCGGCATTGAAGTATATGATATCCTGCGCGACTTTTACGACATCCAGACCGAATTCGGCGACCTTGGCAACCTGCTGGCCTATGTTTCGGTCGGCGACCGCGAGCGCGACCTCGAGCGCTTTGTGGCCGCTCTGTCCGACATCCGCCGCCGCTACAAGCGCGACAAGGCCACGCTCATGCGGCAGGAGTACATCTCCCCGCAGGTGGTGGCCGCGCCGCAGGAGGCTTTCTATGCGGAAAAGCAGGGCGTCCCGCTGGCGGAAAGCGTCGGCCGCATCTGCGCGGAGTTCGTCATGTGCTACCCGCCGGGCATTCCCATCCTCGCCCCGGGCGAGCGCATCACCCGCGAGATCCTCGACTACATCCGCTACGCCAAGGAGAAAAACTGTATGCTGCTCGGCACCGAGGACCCGAATGTGGACAGCCTACAGGTCATCCGCGGTATTATCAGCCCCGCAGCCAATTAAGGAGTCTGTGTTATGCAATTGACCTTTACCGAAATGCACGCGCCGACCGTCGGTCTGGCAATCCAGGTCGACCGGCAGCTTTACACCGAGCAGAGCGACTTCCAGCGCATCGACGTGTTCGAATGCGAGGAGTTCGGCCGTTTTTTGACGCTCGACGGCTATATGATGCTGACCGAGCGCGACGAATTCATCTACCACGAGATGATGGTGCATGTCCCGCTTGCCGTGCTGGGCGAGACGGTCAGAAAGGTGCTCGTCATCGGCGGGGGCGACGGCGGCTGCGTGCGTGAGCTGTGCCGATATCCACACATCGAGCATATCGACCTGGTCGAGATCGACGAGCGCGTGGTCGCGGTGTGCAGGGAATACCTGCCGACCGTGGCGTGCAGTCTGGACGATCCGCGCGTACACATCCTCTATCAGGACGGGCTGAAGTACATCCGCCGCATCGAGGACGAGTACGACCTCATCATCATCGACTCGACCGACCCTTTCGGCCCGGGCGAGGGCCTGTTTACGATGGAGTTCTACGGCAACTGCTACAAGGCGCTCAGGGCGCACGGCGTGCTGGTCAACCAGCACGAAAGCCCGTTCTACAAGGGCGACGCGCTCGCCTGCCAGCGCGCGCACCGCAACATTGTGCATTCGTTCGAGCTGTCGCGCCTGTTCCAGGCGCACATCCCCACCTACCCCTCCGGCCACTGGCTGTTTGGGTTTTCCTCGCGCGGGGTTCATCCGGTGCGCGACCTCAAGGCGGACGACTGGAACGCCCGCGGCATCGAAACCCGCTATTACAACACCAACCTGCACAAGGGCGCGTTCTACCTGCCCAATTATGTGCAACGGCTTTTGGAAAAAGTAGAAGAATAACGACTCACAAGGAGGACAACACCATGGGAAAAGCCCTTATCATCGGCTGCGGCGGCGTGGCCGGCGTGGTCATCCACAAATGCTGCCAGAACAGCGACGTTTTTGAGGAAATCATGATCGCCTCGCGCACCAAATCCAAGTGCGACGCGATCAAGGAACAGCTTGAGGGGCGCACCCCCACCAAAATCCGCACCGCCAAGGTGGACGCGGACAACGTGGACGAGCTGTGCGCGCTGATCGACGAATACAAGCCGGACATCGTGATGAACATTGCCCTGCCCTATCAGGATTTGACCATCATGGACGCGTGCCTCAAGTGCGGCGTCAACTATATGGACACCGCCAACTACGAGCCGGAGGACACCGACGATCCCGCGTGGCGCGCGATCTACGAGAAGCGCTGCAGAGAGGCGGGCTTCACCGCCTATTTCGACTACTCCTGGCAGTGGGCGTACAAGGAGAAGTTCGAAAAGGCCGGCCTGACCGCGCTGTTAGGCTCGGGCTTCGACCCGGGCGTGACGCAGGCCTACTGCGCCTATGCTCAGAAGCACCTGTTCGACCAGATCGACACCATTGACATTCTGGACTGCAACGGCGGCGACCACGGCTACCCGTTCGCCACCAACTTCAATCCCGAGATCAACCTGCGCGAGGTTTCCGCGCCCGGCTCCTACTGGGAGGACGGCCACTGGGTCGAAATCCCCGCCATGTCCATCAAGCGCGAGTACGACTTCGACCAGGTCGGCCGCAAGGACATGTACCTGCTCCACCATGAGGAAATCGAGTCGCTGGCCAAAAACATCCCGAATGTCAAGCGCATCCGCTTTTTCATGACCTTCGGCCAGTCCTACCTGACCCACATGAAGTGCCTGGAGAACGTCGGCATGCTGTCCACCACACCGATCGAGTTCGAGGGGCATCAGATCGTGCCGATCCAGTTCCTCAAGGCGCTGCTGCCCGACCCTGCGACCCTCGGCCCGCGCACCAAGGGCAAGACTAACATCGGCTGCATCTTCACCGGCAAGAAGGACGGCAAGGAAAAGACCGCCTATATCTATAACGTGTGCGACCACGAGGCCTGCTACCGCGAGGTCGGCTCGCAGGCCATCAGCTACACCACCGGCGTGCCGGCCATGATCGGCGCGGCCATGCTGATGACCGGCAAGTGGTCCAAGCCCGGCGTATACACGGTCGAGGAGTTTGACCCCGACCCGTATATGGAGGCCCTGAACAAGTGGGGCCTGCCGTGGCAGGTAAACGGCAACCCCGTTTTGGTGGACTGACATGAGATTTACCGAACTGCCCACGCCCTGCTTCCTTGTGGATGAAAACCGGCTCGTGCAGAACCTTGCCGTGCTGCGCGACGTGGCCGACCGCACGGGCGCGAAGATCCTGCTCGCGCAGAAGGCATTTTCCATGTTTTCGGCGTACCCGCTGCTGCGCGAGTATCTCGCGGGTACGACCGCCTCCGGCCTGTTTGAAGCCCGCCTCGGCAGGGAGGAATTCGGCGGCGAAACGCACGTCTACTCCCCCGCCTACGCGGAGGGCGAATTTCAGGAGCTTTTGCAGTACGCCGACCATATTGTGTTCAACTCCTTCCACCAGTGGAAGGCTTACGGCAATTTAGCGCGCGCGGCGGGCAAAAGCTGCGGCCTGCGGCTCAACCCCGAATGCTCGACCCAGCCCGCGGCGCACGCGATGTACGACCCCTGCGGCCCGACCTCGCGGCTCGGCGTCACGCTGGAAAACTTCCAGCCCGAGCTGCTGGACGGCATCGAGGGCTTCCACTTCCACACCCTGTGTGAGCAGAACGCGGACGACCTCGTCCGCACGGTTGAGGCGTTCGAGGAACGCTTCGGGAAATACATGGAGGGCATGAAGTGGCTCAACCTCGGTGGCGGCCACCATATTACGCGCGACGATTACGACGTGGAAACGCTCGTCCAGTGCGTCAACCGCCTGCGCAAAAAATACGGCGTGCAGATTTATCTGGAGCCGGGCGAGGCGGTGGTGCTGAATGCGGGCTGGCTGATCTCAACCGTGCTTGAGGTCATGCACAACCATGCCGAAATCGCAATACTGGATACCTCCGCGGCCTGCCACATGCCGGATGTGCTGGAAATGCCCTACCGCCCGCCGGTATGGCGTTCGGGCGAGCCGGGCAAAAAGGCGTTCACCTATCTGCTCACCGGCCGTTCCTGTCTGGCGGGCGATGTGATCGGCGAATACTCGTTCGATAACACGCTGCGCCCGGGCGACCAGGTGGTATTTGAGGATATGGCGCTGTACACGATGGTCAAAACCAACACTTTCAACGGTGTGCCGCTGCCGCTGATCGCCATGCGCCGCGCGGACGGCACGGACGAGGTAATACGGATGTTTGATTATGCGGATTTCAAGGGGCGCCTGTCATAAGGCCATACCGTCCAGATAGCTTTGCAGGATCAGGACGGCGGCGCGGTTCCAGCTAATGCCGTGCCGTACCGCGAGCTTTTCAATTTGGGCGGCATATTCTTTCCTGATATAGATGGTCCGGTATATGGATTCCTGCCGCTGCTTTTCCGAATAGGACGAAAAGATATCGGGTGTCCGTGGAGCTTCCAAATTGCGGCACCCCCTCTTGTTTTGGAATCTGATATAATTTTATCTCATATTGAGATAAATGTCAATATCTCACTACGAGATAAATTACATATGAAAGAAGTTTCTAAATGTATTTTTACCGAATTAAAGAATTGCGAAAAATCCGTAGCCTCACGCAAGACGAAATTGCAACATATTTAAATATATCGCAAAACACTTACAGCAATTATGAAAATGATGTAAGAAAAATTCCGCTTCCTATCCTAATCAAATTATCGCGGTTTTACCATGTCAATCTGGAATACCTGCTCGGTTTAACTGATTATTCCGAGCCGCTCCCTCCTGAATAACCAAAAAAAGAGCTGCCGCAAGGCAGCTCTTTTTATGCTTTCGGGAAACGCAGGGTGATGGTTGTCCCCACACCCAGAGCGCTCTGCAGTTCAATTTTCGCATGGTGCAGCGCCGCGCCGTGCTTGACGATCGACAGCCCCAGGCCGGTGCCGCCGGTCATCTTGCTGTGGCTCTTGTCCACGCGGTAAAACCGCTCAAACACCCGCGCCTGGTCCGCGGGCGCAATGCCAATGCCGGTATCCGACACCCGAATAAAGGGCGCGCCGCCCTCCGCTCCGGCTTCTATCGTCACGCTGCCGCCCGCCCTGTTATACGCAACCGCGTTGTCCGCAAGGTTGAATACCATCTGTTCGAGCGTGCGGCGCTGCGCCTGCGCCGTGACCGGCTTCCCCGTCACGGCCAGCGTAACCTTGTGCGCCGCCGCCTTGTGCTGCAGCCGGTCGCGCACCGTGCCGCAGAGCGCCAGCAGCTCCACCGGCTCAAACGGGGCCGGCGCGCCGCCCTCGTCAAGCTGGGACAGGCGGATAATATCCTCGATCAGCGTCAGCAGGCGCACCGCCTCGGCGCGTATCTTGCCCGCAAAGGGCGCGACATCCTCCGGCTTGACGATGCCGTTCTCCATGATCTCCGCATAGCCCATGATGCTGGTCAGCGGGGTTTTCAGCTCATGCGACACGTTGGCGGTGAATTCCTGCCGCTGGCGCTCAGCCTGGTCGCGCTCGGTGCTGTCCACCACGAACAGCACCGCCGCATGGCTCTGCCCCTCCCCTGCGACCGAGCTGGCGGTCAGCGAGTACACGCGGCCGTCCTTTTCCATCCGCCCGTGCGCGCTCTCGCCGCCGAGCGCTTCCTCAACCACACGGACGTATTCCGGATCGCGGCACAGTGTCAGATAGCCGCCGGAGGCGCTGTCCTTGGGAAACAGGGCGCGCACCGCGCGGTTTGCGAACAGGATGTCGCCCATCGCGGAAAACAGCACCAGCCCCTCGTCCATGCGCGCCGTAACGTCGTCAAATTCGGCCTGCCGGCGCTTGAGTTCGGACATCTGCGCTTCTATCCTGCGGTTCTGCTTGGCCATGCGCTGCAGCAGGGGGGAAAGCTCGTCGTATGCGTCGTTCTTGAGCGGGTCGTGCAGGTCGAGCGCCACGATCGGCGCGAGGAACACATGAGTCAGCCAGCTTGCGAGCAACGCCGCCACCAGCAGCGCCAGCAGCACGATCAGCACGATCCACGGCGACGCCGCGGACAGCGCGCCGAACGCGCTGTCCGCAGTCGAGGCCACGCGCAGCACCGTGCCGTCCTGCAGGCGCTGCGCGTAATAATAGGTCTGTTGGGAGAGCGTGTCCGACAGGCGGCTGGACGCCCCGACGCCGTCCCGCAGGGCCTGTTCGATCTCCGGCCGCTCCCGATGGTTCTCCATGCTGTCCTCGTCGCCCTGGTTATCGTAAAGCACCGCGCCGTCCGCGCTGACCAGCGTGATGCGGTCGGTATAGCTTTGGCCGATCTCCTCCAGCGCGGCGCGGTCCCCGCGCTCGGCAATGCGCGCGATGTAGCCGCACTCGCCCGCGAGCCGCTCGCGCGCGTTACCCGACAGGCCGGAATGCACCGCCGCCAGCAGCAGCGACGCGGTCAGCAGCAGCGTGACCAGCGCGGTCAGAAAAATGCTTCCAAAGACGCGCTTTCTCATCGGGTTTCCCCCATCCGGTAGCCCACGCCGCGCACGGTTTCGATCAGCGCGCCGCCCGCGCCCAGCTTCTGCCGCAGCGTCCGGATATGCACGTCTACCGTGCGCGTCTCGCTCTCATTCCCGTATCCCCAGATGTTTTCCAGCAGCACGTCGCGCGTCAGCACCGCGCCCTGGTTTTTCATCAGCAGGCAGAGGAGCTGGTATTCCTTCAGCGTAAGCTGCACCTCGTCCGCGCCTACATGGACGCTGTGCGCCCGCTCGTCCACGCAAATGCTCCCCGCCACCAGCGGACGGCCGCCGCCCTCGCCGGGCGGGCTGTCCTGGGTGCGGCGCAGCACCGCGCGGATGCGCGCGACCAGCTCCATCATGCCGAAGGGCTTGGCGACGTAGTCGTCCGCGCCGCTGTCCAGGCCAACCACCTTATCGTATTCGGTATTTTTCGCCGTAAGCAGGATTACGGGAAGCTTTGCGGTTTCCCGCACCGCCCGCAGGCGGCGCAGGATGGAGATGCCGTCCTCGCCGGGCAGCATGATGTCGAGCAGCAGCAGGTCGGGCTTCTGCTCCCGCAAAGCGGCGAACAGGGCTTCGCCATCGGCGAAGCCCCGCGCCTCCAGCCCCGTATTCTGCAGCGTATAGACGACCAGCTCCCGTATGCCGGCGTCGTCCTCCACGCAGTAAATCATGCGTTTCCTCCTTGTCGGCCGCGCCCGCGGCCGCATTTCCAACAGATTCTTGCGCCGGCAGACCTCAGTCGTGCGCGGACTTGTGCGCGCCGGTGATGGAGAATTCCACCCACTCGGCGATATTGGTCGCGTGGTCGCCGATACGCTCCAGATACTTGGCGATCATCAGGATATCGAGCACGCGCTCGCCCTCCTCCGGATTTTTGGCAATATCCGCGATCAGGTCCTGCTTGCACTGTGCGAACAGGTCGTCAACCACGTCGTCGTATTCTATCACGCTCCACGCCAGCGTCAGGTCGCGGCGCACGAACGCATCCAGGCTGTCCGTCACCATTTTGATGGTGGCCTGCGCCATCTGCTCGATATGCTCGTTATGGCTGCACGCACCGGACAGGTAGGTGACGATTTCGGCGATATCGCTCGCCTGGTCGCCGATGCGCTCAATATCCGTGATCATTTTCAGTACCGCGGAGATCAGGCGCAGGTCGCTTGCCACCGGCTGCTGCTGCAGCAGGAGCTTGAGGCACATGGATTCAATCTCGCGCTCCTTGCGGTCGATCTCCTGGTCAATGCGGATGGCGGAGGCGGCGAGCTTGGCGTCGCCCGTCAGCAGCGACTTGACCGCGCTGGCAATCGTGTTCTCGCACAGTGCCCCCATGGCGATCAGCTCGTTGTTCAGTTCGACGAGCTGTGTGTCGAAACGGTTTCTCATCAGCCGAACCTCCCCGTAATGTAGTCCTCGGTGCGCTTGTCCTTAGGCATGGAGAAAAGCTGCTCCGTGTCTCCGACCTCGACGATCTCGCCGAGCAGGAAAAACGCGGTCGTATCCGATACGCGGGTGGCCTGCTGCATATTATGCGTCACCATAACGATAGTATAATCCTTTTTCAGTTCCAATACAAGGTCCTCGATCTTGGAGGTGGAGATCGGATCGAGAGCGGAGGTCGGCTCGTCCATGAGCAGCACCTCCGGCTCCGCCGCGAGCGCGCGTGCAATACAGATGCGCTGTTGCTGGCCACCCGACATGGACAGCGCGGATTTCTTCAGGCAGTCCTTTGTCTCCTCCCAGATCGCGGCGCCGCGCAGCGAGCGCTCCACGATCTCGTCCAGCTGCACGCGGCTTTTGACGCCATGCGTGCGCGGGCCGTAGGCGATGTTGTCGTAAATGGACATGGGGAACGGGTTGGGTTTCTGGAACACCATGCCCACGCGCTTACGCAGCAGGTTCACATCGCAGTCGTGATAAATGTCCTCCCCGTCCAGGCGGATATCGCCTGTGATCCTGCAGCCCTCGACCAGATCGTTCATCCGGTTAAGCGAGCGGAGCAGCGTCGATTTGCCGCAGCCGGACGGGCCGATAAACGCCGTGATCTCATTGGACTTGATGTCTAGGTCAATATCATGCAGCGCATGGAAATCGCCGTAATGCAGATTCATGCCGCGTATTTCAATTTTATTTTCGCTCATGCTATCCTCCGATTACTTCTTGGTCAGCTTTTTTGCCACCAGCGCGGACAGGCTGTTCATCAGCAGCACAACCACCAGCAGCACGACCGCGGTCGCATAGGCCTCGTTCATGTGCAGTCCCTCGCCCGATAGGACGTACATATGGATTGCAAGCGTGCGTCCGGACTGCAGCAGGCCGGGGATCTGCGCCATCGTACCCGCGGTGAAAATGAGCGCCGCCGTTTCGCCCACGATGCGGCCGATCCCCAGGATAACGCCCGACAGGATGCCGGGCATGGCGCTCGGCAGCACGATGCGGAACACTGTGCGCAGCCGTCCGGCGCCCAGGCCGAACGAACCTTCGCGGAAGGAATCCGGTACGGCCATCAGCGCTTCCTCCGCGGTGCGCATAATGAGCGGCAGGATCATGATGGCCAGCGTCATCGCGCCCGCGAGCAGCGAGTAGCCCCAGTGCAGGTAAGTGACGAAAAACAGCATGCCAAACAGGCCGTACACGATGGACGGGATGCCGGAAAGCGTTTCGGTCGTGATGCGGATGACGTTTACCAGTTTGTTGCCGCGCTTTGCGTATTCGTTTAGGTAAATCGCCGTAAACAGGCCGAACGGCACTGCGATCAGCAGCGCGAGCAGCGTGATCTCCACCGTTGTAATCATGGCCGGCACCATGGAAACGTTGTCCGAATTATAGGTCCATGCGAACAGGGAGGGCTTGAGGTTCGGGATGCCCCTCCACAGGATATAGGCGATCAGGAACAGCAGCATGGCGAACGTAATCACCGCCGCGCCGTATACCAGCCCTTTCTGCACCGCTGCCCTGCCCCTGCCATACACACGCTCCGGCTGCGGCTTGCTCTTTACGGCCGGCTTGGCGGCCGTTTTCACGGTAGTCATGTGTCCTTCCTCCTTTTCAGTACAGAGAACGCCAGATTAATCAGCAGGATAAACACGAACAGCACAACGCCGGTCGCAATCAGCGCCTCGCGGTGCAGGCCGCTCGCGTAGCCCATTTCCATGACGATATTCGCGGTCATCGTGCGGATGCCCTTGAGGAAATCGCCGGTCAGACGCGGCTGATTGCCCGCCACCATGATAACCGCCATGGTTTCGCCGATCGCGCGGCCGACGCCCAGCACAATACCGGCCAGCACGCCGGATTTTGCTGCTGGCAGCATGACCGAGAATACCGCCCGCTCATGCCGCGCGCCCATGGCGACCGCGCCCTCGTAATACGAGCTGGGTACCGCGCGCAGCGCGGCCTCGGACACGCCGATGATGGTGGGCAGGATCATGATGCCGAGCAGGATGGACGCCGACAGGATGGTCGAGCCGGAGGAGATCTTCGAGCCGAACAGCTTCGCCACCTCCAGCACAGTCGGCACGATGACCACCATGCCGAAAAAGCCATATACGATGGAGGGGATGCCGGCCAGCAGCTCGGTGCAGGGCTTGAGGATACCGTAGATGCGCTTCGGGCAGTAGAACGCCATGAAAATAGCGGTCAGCAGGCCGATCGGCACGCCAATGATGATCGCGCCCGCCGTGATGTAAATGCTGCCGACAATCATCGGCAGGATTCCGTAAATATCGTTGCCCGGCTTCCAAGTCGTCCCTGTCAGGAAGTCCAGCAGGCCAATCTCCTTGATGGCCGGAATGCCGTTGGCAAACAGGAATATACAGATCAGGGCGACTGCCAGGATGGAGGCCAGCGCGCAGAGGAAGAACACGCCGTGCATCACTGTTTCGCGCAGGTTCGCGCCGCCCTTCCGGCGGATTGCAGATTCGTTCATGTTTTCACCCCATAGACAGTGGGAAAGGGCGAAACGGATTTCGCCCTGTTTTCCCTTGTTTGGTTATCTTTTACGCCGCGACTTCGGACCAGTCGGTGATCTCGCCGGTGTAAATGCCCTTGATCTGATCCATGGTCAGGTCTTCCACCGTATTCGCCGGATTTACCACCACGGCGATACCGTCCAGCGCGATTGCCGTGCCAGTCAGTTCCGCAGTCTCCTCGTCCTTCAGCTCGCGGGACGCCATGCCGATGGCAAACGTGCCGTCAATCGCGCCGGTCATGCCGGAGGTGGAGTCCGAGGTCTGCAGCTCGATCTGCGCGTTCGGGTTGAGCGCCTTATACGCTTCGATCAGCTTTTCCATGACCGGAGAAACCGAGGACGAGCCGCCGACCGCGATCTGGCCGGAGGAACCGTCCGAAGTGAACGCCGCGGCCGCGTCGTCGATCTTAATGTAGCCCTCTTCCTCAACGATGGCCTGGCCCTCCGCACTCATGATGAAGTTGATAAAATCCTTGGCAACGCCGGTCGGCTCGCCCTTGGTTGCGATGTTGAACGGACGGGACAGGGTGTAATCGCCGCTCTTGACGTTTTCCACCGTGGCTTCCACGCCGTCCACCTGAACCGCCTTAACGGTTTCGTTCAGCGCACCGAGCGAAACATAGCCGATCGCACTCTCGTTGCCGGCAACGCTCGTCAGTACAACGTCGGTCTTGTTGGCGATCTCCGCCTCGGCGGTTGTGTTATCGACCTTCTCGCCGGCATCATTCTTTTCCTCCACGCCGGTCAGCTCAACGAACGCGCCGCGCGTGCCAGAGCCATCCTCGCGGGAAATCACGGTGATCGCGCCGGATACGCCGGACGCCTCGCCGCCGTTGTCCGCCTGGGCCGCGCCGTCCGCGCCGTAGGAATCGTTGCTGCCGCCGCAGCCTGCCAGAGCGCCGCACAGCATCAGGCCGACGAGCAACAGGGATATACTCTTTTTCATAACTGCTATTTCTCCTTTTGTTTTTGTTCTGGTTTTTGGTACAAGACCATATTAAAAAAGTTATGTTAAATCCAAAAGACAAGGTTTGTAAAATCCGCGTAAAGTGAAAATCCTTGTGTAAAGTGTGCAAAAAAGGACGGTGAAACGCCTGTTTCGCCGTCCTTTTCACTTGTTTCCACCCGCACGCCGCTATATTTTGCACTGTGGATATATTTTCCCTTTTCCTCAATAAAACAGCGGACCGCCGAAAAGCGGTCCGCTGTTTGTCACGTCCCGACCCGTTTCCTCCGGAAATATCCCAGGTACAGGATCGCCGCCGCCAGCGACCAGAAATAGGCCATCATGTACGGCACCTCAAAAATATTTTCAAAATAACAGTGCGTCAGAACCCCGCACATGCCTGCGAACATGGATACCACCAGCACCCGCGTCCGGTCGGTTTCATTGAACTTTGTGCGGCCGATCGCGCGCAGGCTCCACAGAATCATACCGATCAGCAGGATAATAAAGAAGATCAGCCCCAGATACCCCATTTCAACCAGCGTTTTGAGGTAATAGTTGTCCATATAGAAGTAAGAGAACGTGTCCGATTCCTCAATGATCTTGTTCTGCATCGCAACCGCGCCGCCAAACCGTCCCAGGCCAAAGCCCAGCAGCGGGTTGGATTCCTGCAGCAGGTCGAGTCCGGTCTCCCAGCGCACCATACGACCCGCGCGCTGGCTGGCCTCCATATAATCCGCAGTAAACAGATAGGTGATGCGGCTGGCAATAGAGGGGATCGCAAGCAGCGCACCTGCACCCGCTACGCCCATCAGCGCGATCAGGCGGCGGTCCAGAAATACCGCGAATACGAGCACCGCCACCGCAAGGCCGCCCCACGCGCCCTTGGAAAAGGTGAAGATGATGGACAGGCACATCATGCCGGTCGTGCCGATTGCCAGCGCCTTGACCCATGGCTTTTTGCTGTAATAGGCGATGCCCGCCACCAGCGGCGCGAACAGCACCAACAGACTGCCCATGATGTTCGGGCTGCCCGTGATCGAATAGACGCGCGTGCGCACACCCTCTTCGGTCTGCGACACCCAGGACGCCGGTATCGGTGCGGCAACGATATACTGGTAGATGCCGTGCAGCGCGATCACGACCGCCATCGCCACCAGCGCGCCGTAAAAAAGCGCGAAGTCGCGGTCGTCTTCAATCAGGCGCGTAACCAGAAAGAACCAGAACAGGTATTGCACGACCGCACGGTATCCGTCCAGCGCGATCGAGGGATAGGGCGACACCGCGCACATCAGGAAAAAGCCCACGCCGATAAACAGCAGCAGGTAGGCGTCCACTGGCGTGGCGCGCGAGGCAAGCGGCGCGCGGCGCATCGCCGTGTGCCACAGCAGATAGCCTGCCGCCGCGAGCATCAGACATTCGTCCCAAATCGAAGCGAGCAGCGGGATATTGATATAGCCCGGCAGCACCGACCGCAGGAAATAGTCGATTGGCAGATACAGCGCCAGGCAAATCAGCAGCAGGCCGCGCATGCCGACAAAGCGAAACGCTTTTCCCACAACGCCGCCCGAAGCCGCCCGCGCGATCGGATTCCAGACCGCAAGGCACAGCCGGTAGACCAGGCTTTGCGCGGCCGCGTCGCCCAGACGCTCGACCACGCGCCGCAGCGCCGCGAGCAGACGCGCATAGCCGCTGTTCGCCGCCGTACAGCTTGGCGCGCTGCAAAAGCCTTCCCACATCCGCCGGAAGCGCGAATTCGGGTACGCCGCGCGGATCTTCCCGAAAAAGCCCGCGATCGCACCCTCATGGTACCATTCGCGCAGGCGGAGCAGCGCCCGCGCCAGCAGACTGTTTTGTAAAATCGCTTTCATAGGCTTATTCCGCGTCCGCCGCGATATCGACCGAGTCGATGTTGCCGGTCGTCTCAAAATCGTTGGTCTTTACGATAAAGGTGCGGCCCGCGCGCACCTCCTGCGTGCCAATCGACGGGGAGGCGGTCCCCTCGGGTACGGTCGTCTCGATCGTGAACACCAGATCGCGCTTATCCGGATCGCGCGTGGTGACAATGCGGCCGTCTGCCGTGGTCACCTGCTGGTCATACGGCTCGATCTGCATATCCGTGATGACCGCGCTGGTGTACGAATTGCCGCTGACAATCTGCTTGCCGACCTGGCTGTTACGCTCAACCTCCTCAACAAGGAACGGCGTCGCGCCGCGCACACGCACGATCATGGTCATATCGACCTGCTTCGCCGCCGCTTCCGCAATCTGCGGTGCAAACAGCTTGTAGCCCACTCCCGCTGCCACGGCGATCACTGCCAGCAGAACCAGCAGGTCAACGACGTTGATCACGCCAAACAGCTTTCCTTTTTCGTTAATTAGCTTCATATGTTTCCTCCGTTGGTATGTTTTCGATACAATTTACTGCATCATTATACCACAGCGGCACGGGGCGGACAAGCACTTTATCCCAGCAGCGCCCGCAGCCAGTCCACGACCCCCCATCGGAATTCGAGCGCGCCGTCGTCCCCGTCCTCCTGCCGGGCGACGGTTTCGCTGCCCACGATCGAAAACGCCGTACACCACCAGGCCCCGCGCGGCGCATCCGGCCAGAATGCGCCGGAAAACAGCACGCAGGCCGCGGCCAGCAGCGCCGCCAGCGTTTCCCTGCCCTGTTTTTTCATAATAAAACCGCCTCCCGTCATCTGGTGTTCCCAGTATGTCCGGCAGGCGGCGTGGTTATACCGTCTCGGTCAAAAATGTATCCGCAAAGCGCCGGCCGAGCATCTTCGCAGCGGTTTTTGCGCGCCCCTCGTCGGAAAACAGCCCGTAAACCGTCGGACCGGAGCCGCTCATCAGCGTCCCGTTCGCCCCATTTTCCGCAAGGAACTCCTTGATTTCACCGATCTGGCGGCGTTTTGCCGCTGTGACCAGCTCCATCACGTTGGACAGCCGCCTGCACACACCGGCAAAGTCGCCTTTGTCCAGCGCTTTGAGCATGCCCGCCGTATCCGGCCGCTGCCGGATATCGACCGCATCGATCGCCTGGTACACCTCCTTGGTGGAAACCGCGAACGGCGGCTTGCACAGCACAACCCAGCAATGCGGCATGGCCGGAAGCGCGCTCAGCTCCTCCCCAATGCCCTCGGCCAGCATAGTGCCGCCGCGCAGGCAGAACGGCACGTCCGCGCCCAGCTTCAGCCCCATCGCGCACAGCTCCTCGTCGGTCAGCCCCGCCGCGTGCAGCGAAGCGAGCGCGCGCAGTACGGCCGCTGCGTCGGCTGAGCCGCCGGCCAGCCCCGCCGCCACCGGAATGCGCTTTTCAATGTGGATTTCGCAGGTTTCCAGCAGGATACCGGTCGATTCGTAAAACAGCTCCGCCGCCCGATACGCCAGGTTGCGCTCGTCCACCGGCAGGTAAGGCAGGTTGCAGCGCACCACGATGCCGCGCGGCTTTTTTTCCCCGTGCGTCACCACGACCCGCACCTCGTCGTGCAGGGCGACCGACTGCATCACCATTTTGACCGTATGGTAGCCGTCCTCCCGCTTACCGGTCACGTCCAGCGTCAGGTTGATCTTGGCCCGCGCGTATACTGTGGTTTCCGTATTTGTGATCTCTTGTTTTTTTCCAAAAAGCATGTTTTCTCCCAGCTTGTGTCATATTTTATAGTTGCACCTGTTCGGGCCTGCGCTCCCGAAACACGGTCACGGAGGTAAAGCCCGCATCACGCGCGTTCCGCACGCAGTCGGCAACGCCGCGCCCGACCGTGTCCAGCGTATGCGAGTCCGAGCCGATCGAGATGCGCTCGCCGCCCAGCCGCCGGTATTCATACAGGATGTTCTGCGGCGGGCCGACCTTTTTCTGCCAGCTCCCCAGGCCCGCCGCGTTCAGCTCAAACGCATAGCCGTGCGCGATGCAGGAGCGCAGAACGTCCTCCACCCGATCCATGTACTGATCGAACGAGGGGATATACTCCCCATGGCGCATGACGCGCAGCGGATAATCGATATGCGCCAGCACATCAAACCCGCCGTGCTCGGACACCCTGAGCAGCTCGCTGAAATAATCCTTGAGAAACGCGTCGCAGTCCAGGCGCGCAAAATCATGGAAATAAATATCCAGATCGTTCGGCATGACGTGCAGCGAGCCGATCACCATGTCGAGCGCGTGCGAGCGGAGGAACGCGTCCGCCGAAGGGTCGGCGTGGATCTGCCCGATTTCGATGCCGACCAGCACCTCGAGCCTGCCTGCAAAGGCCTGCTTTGCCGCCCGAATGTCGCGCAGGCAGGCCTCCACATCGCGGTTTTCCGACGGGCCGCGGCGGTGGTAATAATCCAGGTGGTCCGTGATGCCGATGATCTCCAGCCCCGCGTCCAGACAGGCCTGCGCCTTCTGCAGCGGCGTTTGTGCCTGCGCCGCGTCCACCGAGTACTCCGTGTGCATATGCAAATCTACACGCATGGTTTTCCTCCTATACCAAGACAAAATTCAGCGCGAGCTGGACAAAGCACGCGACGATTGCCAGCGTCATGCCGGCGTTCCCAAACACCGCGCGCATCGAGGGCGCGCAGGGGCCGTGCGCCCATGCCTGCCGTTTCCAGCCGCGCGCCAGCAGAATGACGCCGGCGATTGTCAGCACCAGCCAGCTCAGGCCGTACAGCACCAGCAGTCCCAGGCTGTCCGGTAGCAGCAACGGGACGCCCGAACCATACAGGTTGAACAGCATGTGCAGCGCAACCGGTACCCTCAGCCGTCCGGACCGGAAATACGCATAAGCGAGCAGCAGGCCAAGCGCAAACGCATAAAAGAACTGCCCCAGATTGGCATGGTACAGCCCGAACAGCAGCGCGGACACAAATGCGGCCGGCTTCTCGCCGTACCGCGCGAGCCGCCCCGCCAGCAGACCGCGGAACAGCAGCTCCTCGCACACTGGGCCGATCAGACACGCCCCCACCAGCACGACCGTGGTCGGGTACAGGCTGAATGCCTCGCTCACCAGATCGACCGGCGCGCGGCCGGACAGCCGGTAGGCCAGGTCGTTGAGCGACGAACCCAGCAGCGAGCAGAGCCACATCAGCGCCGCGCCGATCACGAACCACCGTCCCATCCGGCGCGCGCCGACGGGCACGGGTGCCAGCGGCGTGCGGGGTACGCTGCGGCAAAGCGCGAACGCCGCGGGCAGGGACACGAGATAATGCCCCACCAGCGCGAGCAGGTAGTACAGCCCGTAAGGCATCACGACACCAAGCCCCCAGGCGAGCGCCTGGTCGGCAAACGCCAGCGCGAACTGCCACACGGCCGCCCAGACCACGACCGCCAGCAGCGCCCAGCCGAGCCGCGCACAGTACTTTTTTTCCTGATTTTGCTCCATATGCCCTCCCTCATGGCAAAAAAACAGGGCAAAGCCATCGCCCCGCCCTGTTTTATGCCGATCTTAGTGGTTCGCTTCGTTTACCAGCCGCTCGGTGTCCTTTGCGATCATGAGTTCCTCGTTGGTGGGGATGACCAGCACGCGCACGCGCGCCCAGTCGATGGAAATATCCATCTGGCGGCCGCGGTATTTGTTCTTCTCCGGATCGATCTTGATGCCGAGGTACTCCATGTGCTCGCACACGTCCCAGCGGACCGAGCGGTCGTTTTCGCCCACGCCCGCGGTGAAGATGATCGCGTCCACGCCGCCCATTTCCGCAATATAGGAGCCGATGATCTTCTTGACCGAAAGGTTGAACATATCCTTGGCCAGCGCCGCGCGGGAATTGCCCTCCTCTACCGCCGCGTCCAGATCGCGGAAGTCGGACGATACGCCCGAAATGCCCAGCATACCGGACTTTTTGTTCAGGATGTTGATGACCTCATGCGCGGACAGCTTTTCATGCTCGGACAGAAACTCGATGATTGCGGGGTCGATGTTGCCTGCACGGGTACCCATCGGCAGGCCGTCCAGCGGCGTGAAGCCCATCGAGGTATCGTAGCTCTTGCCGCGGTTGATCGCGCAGATCGACGAACCGTTGCCCAAGTGGCAGGTGATCAGGCGCAGCTCCTCCATCGGGCGTCCGAGCATTTCCGCAGCCTGCTGGGAAACGTACTTGTGGCTCGTGCCGTGGAAGCCGTAGCGGCGGATCTTATACTTCTCATAATATTCATAGGGGATCGCATACATGTAATGCGACTGCGGCATGGTCTGATGGAACGCGGTGTCGAACACGGCGACCATCGGCACATCCGGCCCCATGACCTCGCGGCATGCCTGAATGCCGATCAGGTTGGGCGGGTTGTGGAGCGGCGCGAGCGGCACGCAGTCCTCAATCGCCTTGAGTACCTTTTCCGTGATAATCACGCTGTCCGAGAAGAACTCGCCGCCATGCACCACGCGGTGACCGACCGCGTCGATCTCGCTCATCGAGGCGATCACGCCCTTTTCCGAATCGAGCAGAATATCGATGACCGCCTTGATCGCCTCGGAATGGGTCGCCATCGGCGTTTCGATGCGGTATTTCTCCTCGGATTTATTTCCCGTATGCGTCAGCACACCGTCGATACCGATGCGCTCGCAAAGGCCCTTTGCCATGACCGCGTTCTGCGCAGTGTCGAGCAACTGATACTTCAGCGAGGAACTGCCGGCGTTGATGACCAGAACTTTCATTTGCCATTACTCCCTTAAGTTTTTTAGCGGCTTGCACAAACCCGCATTAATCGATATAATGATTCTACAAGCCTATTCTACACGATTTCTTACAATTGTACAAGCCATAATTTGCACAGGATGTACCAAACTTTGTATTATTTTCAGGAGATTTCTATGACTGTTTGCGGCATCGTCGCGGAATACAACCCGTTCCACACCGGCCACGCGCACCATATCGCCCAAACGCAACGCGCGCTCGGCGGGGAGGCGGCCATCGTGTGCGCGATGAGCGGCAACTTCGTCCAGCGTGGGGACTTCGCCGTGCTGGACAAATACGCGCGTGCCGAGATGGCGGTGCGCGGCGGAGCGGACCTGGTGGTTGAGCTTCCCCTCGCAGCGGCGCTCTCCTCGGCAGAGGGCTTTGCGCGCGGCGCCATCGGCGTACTGCGGGCGCTTGGCTGCAACGTGGTGTCGTTCGGCGCGGAAACGCCGGATACCGCACTGATCGAGCGGGCGGCGCGGGCACTCGACGCGCTCCCTCCCACGGGCGGCGGCGCTTCCCCGCTGTCTTACGCGGCGCGGCGGCAGGACGAGCTGCGCCGGCTGGATGAGCGGGCCGCTGCCCTGCTGGATACGCCCAACAATACGCTCGCGATCGAATACTGCCGTGCCATGCTTCCCTATGGCATGAGCCCGCTCGCGGTGGCGCGGCGCGGCGCGGCGCACGATGCGGACGCGCCCTGCGCGGGCTTCGCTTCCGCCAGCCTGCTGCGTGCGCAGCTCCGCGCGGGCGAAACCGCCCGCTGCGCGCCCTATCTGCCGTTGGACACGCTGGCGATATGGCAGCGTGCGGTACGGGCCGGCGCTGCGCCGGTCAATCTGCCGGAGGATATGCTACTCGCCCTGCTGCGCGCGGCGCTGTTCTCAGGGCGGCTGTCCACTGGGGCGGACGACGGCTTTGATGAGCGCCTGCAAAGGGCGGTCTATGCGGCGGTTTCGTTCACCGACGCGGTCGAACAGGCCCGCACGCGCCGCTTCCCCGCCGCCAGGGTGCGGCGCGCCCTGCTGCGCACGGCGATCGGGCTGCCCGCGGACGCGCCCGTCCGGCCGCAGTACCTGCGCGTCCTCGCCCTCGGACCGAAGGGCCGCGGGCTGCTCCGCGGCCTGCCTGACCGCCCGCCGGTCATCATCCGGCCGGTTTCGGAAAAGCGCCTGCCCGCGGCGCTGCAGCCCGCGCTGACGCTCGACTGCTTCGCGGACGACCTGTACGCCCTCGCCTGCCCTTCCCCCGCCCTGCGCGCGGGCGGCTCCCATTACCGCAGGACGCCGTTTATCCTCAGCCCGCCGCCATCGCACGACAGCGGGCATTGACTTTATCCCGCGTATGCTTTACAATTTAGTTTAGTAAAGCAAAAGAGGTTTTAGGTTATGATCGGGCTGGGTACCATTATCAACTGTATCGCTATCGCCGCCGGCTCCTCCCTCGGCGTTTTCCTCAAGGGCGGCCTGCCACGCCGGTTTGAAACCACTATCATGCAGGCGCTCGGCCTGTGTACGTTTTTCATCGGCATCGGCGGCGCGGTGAGCGGCCTGCTGACCATTGCGGACGGTTCGATCGCTACCCAGCACACCATGCTGCTGGTGCTGAGCATGGTGCTGGGCGCACTGATCGGCGAGGCGCTCGATATCGAAACGCGGCTCAACGGCTTTGGCGCCTGGTGCCAGGCCCGCTTCGCGGGCGGCGAGGACGGAAAGTTCGTCGAGGGCTTTGTCGCCTCCTCCCTGCTGTTCTGCGTGGGCGCAATGGCGATTGTCGGCGCGCTGGAGGACGGGCTGAACGGCGACCCCTCCATCCTGATCGCCAAGGCCGTGCTGGACGGTGTGGCCGCCATCGTATTCGCGGCCTCGCTCGGCAAGGGCGTTTACCTGTCCGTGCTGCCGCTGCTGGTATACGAGGGCGGCATCACCCTGCTCGCCCGTTTTATCCGCCCCTGGCTGACCGACGCGCTCATCAGCCAGATGTCCTGCATTGGTTCGGTGCTGATCTTTGCCATCGGCTTCAACCTGATGTTCGACAAAAAGGTCAAGGTCGGCAACCTGCTGCCCGCCATCTTCCTGCCGGCCGTGTTTTTCCTGCTCTCCCGCTTGTTCCCCGCGCTGGGTACGCTGTAGGCATGCGTCCGCCCCGTGCGGGAAAAATTTTTGTGATATCCGCCCCCGTCCAAGGGTATTATCTATGAAAGGCCTTTCAAATCTTGCAGCAGGGAGGTTGCAGCTTGGACGAGGCACAGTTTGAGGACATCGCAAAGCGGTATCGGGACCGCCTGTTCGCGATTGCATTCCAGTATACCAAAAGCGCGGCCGACGCGGACGACATGGCGCAGATCGCGCTGATCAAATGCTACCACGCGGAGAAGCCCTTTGAAAATGAGCAGCACATCCGCAACTGGCTGATCCGCGTGACCGTGAACGAATGCAAGCGCTACCTGGTATCCCCCTGGCGGCGGTATACCGCGCCGATCGAGGACTACGCGGAGACGCTCGGCTTTGAAACGCCGGAGCAGTCCTCGCTTTTCCTGGCGGTCATGGCGCTGCCGCAGAAATACCGCGTCCCCATCCACCTGTATTATTACGAGGATTATTCGGTGCGCGAGGTCGCGCAGATCCTCGGCCTGCGGGAAAGCGCCGTGCAGACCCGCCTGCTGCGGGCGAGACAGAAGCTTAAACAAACGCTGGAGGGTTTTCGTGATGAAGGAACTTTATAAGCAGACCTTTTCCCATCTGCATGCCTCCGGCAGCGCTTTTCAGGAGGCAGGACAGATGAAAACAGGACGTATCCGCAAAAGTCTGGTGATCGGCGCGGCGGCAGCGGCGCTTATGGCAACGGCAGCCGGCGCGGCCAACGCCGCAACGGAAGGCGCGCTGCTGGAAAGCATCCGCGTCGTATTCACCGGAGAGGTGGATTCCATGCAGACCAATCCGGACGGTTCGGTCACCTACAAGGTCAAAGGAGAAGATGGCAGCGATATTTCGGTCATCCTTCCGGACGTGGACGAGACGCAGAGTGCGCCGTATACCTTTAAAGTGGAAGGCGAAGCGTCCGCAGACCACTATGACGTCACCATCGGGGAGGGCAGCACGGAAAGCGGACTTCCGCAAAGCGCGGAGGCCGCGCCGCGCGCCGCCGCCCGCTGACGCACGGCAGACAGAAAAAAGGAAGCCCGCGGGCTTCCTTTTTTCTGTTCCCGCGGTATGTTTTTGTCACAAAACCGCCCTTTGCTGTGTGTTCCGTATGAAAGGAGTTGACAGCCCATGTACGATTGGAACGACGAAGCGGACGCGGAGCGCTTTGTCCGCACCTATGCCGACCTGATCCTCCGCCTGTGCCTGTCGCACGGCCTCAGTCGGGCGGACGCGCAGGACATCTGCCAGGAGCTGTTCCTCAAGCTGCTTGCCGCACGGCGCACCTTCACCAGCGAGGAGCACGAAAAGGCCTGGGTGATCCGCGCGGCGGGCAACGCCTGCAAAAACCTGCTGCGCGCCCCGCACCACAGCCGGCGGGCCTTGCTGGAACAGGCGCATACAGTCGCTGCGCCGGAAGCCTCGGACCATGCTATACTGGAAGCCATACGCGCCCTGCCGCACCGGTACCGAGACGCCGTCGCCCTCTGCTGTTGGGAGGGCTACTCGGCCGAGGAGACCGCCCGTCTGCTCGGGATTTCCCCCGCCGCGGTGCGCAAACGCCTGGAACGGGCGCGCGGCATGCTGAAAAACGACCTGAAAGGAGCTTTCATATGAGTGAGAACCCCATGATGTTTACCGAAGCCGAAAAGCAGGCGTTGGCCGTCCGGCTGCGGCAGGCGGCCCGCAGGCAGCGCCGCGCGGGAAAACGCCAGCTCCCCCGCCGCCTGATTGCCGTATGCGCCGCGGCCGCGCTGATGGCTGCGGCCGCGGGCGCGGCCAGCGGCCGGCTGTTCCACACGCCGCTGTACGATCAGGCCGGCGCGTCCCTGGCCATCAACGGCCAGCCGCTCCCCAGCGAGGCGCGCATGGTGCTGCATTCGGACGGTTCCGCGACCATTACGGTCAGCGGCGCGGAGGGCGAAGCGCCCACCGTAATCACCGCCCCGCCCGCGACCGTCGAGGCCCTGCTGAACGGCGAAACGGACGCGGGCTTCACGGTCACCCGTCTGGACGGCATGCCCTACGCGCTGTCTGTGGAGGAGGGACGGCTGTGGCTGTTCGTCAACGAGCGCATCCCGCTGGACGTGACCGACCGGATCGGCGCGGGCTACACCTTCCGTTACACGGATGAGAACGGTTTGCAGCAAAGCGCGACCATCTCCGGCACGGTCGAGGACTATACGGTGGAATAAAAAACGGTGCAGGCACTCGTGCCTGCACCGTTTTTCCTCAATAGACGTACTCGAACTCCAGGTCCCCGATGACGACAAAGTCGCCCTCCTGCACGCCCATTTCCTCCAGCTTTTCGTATACGCCCGCGCTTTTGAGCATGCGGTCCATATACTGACGGGATTCGTAGTCGTCCACATTGACCGAGCCCATGATCTTGTCCACCCACGCGCCCGAAACAACGTAGTAGTCCTCGACCTTTTCCACCGTCCAGTCGCGCGTCCCGTCCGTATCCTCCGCGGACTCGACGAATTCCGGCTCGTAGATGAACACCGGCGGCAACTCCTGCAGCGCGTTCCACGTCATGCGCATCAGCTCGGCCACGCCCTGGTTTGTCGCCGCGGACAGCTCGGCAAACTGAAAGCCGTGCTCGTCCGCATAGGCTTTGAGCGCTTCGACCGGCGCGCGGTCTTCGCCCAGCAGGTCCACCTTGTTGGCGACAATGATCTGCGGCCGCGCGGCGAGGAATTCGCTGTATCCGGCCAGCTCAGCGTTGATCTTCTCGATATCCTCCAGCGGGTCGCGCCCCTCGCTGCCCGCCGCGTCCACCAGATGCAGCAGCAGGCGGCAGCGGTCGATATGGCGCAGGAAATCATGCCCCAGTCCCGCACCCTCGCTCGCACCCTCGATAATGCCCGGGATATCCGCCATAACAAACGACTGCTCCTCCCCCACCGAGACCACGCCCAGGTTGGGAACCAGCGTCGTAAAATGGTAATTGGCGATCTTGGGCCGCGCCGCCGAAACCATGCTCAGCAGCGTGGATTTGCCCACGTTCGGGAAGCCGACCAGCCCCACGTCGGCCAGCAGCTTAAGCTCCAGGATGATGTCCCGCTCCACGCCCGGTTGCCCGGGCTTGGCAAAGCGCGGCGCCTGTCGGGTCGGGGTTGCGAAATGCGTGTTGCCCCAGCCGCCGTTGCCGCCCTTGGCCGCCACGAACGGCTCGTCGTCCGACAGGTCGCGGATCACCTGTCCGGTCTTCTGGTCGCGGATGATGGTGCCGCGCGGCACGCGGATGACAAGATCCGCCCCGTCCTTGCCCTTGCAGCGCTTGCTGCCGCCGTTTTCCCCCGCCGCGGCAACGTATTTCTTTTTATAGCGGAAATCCAGCAGGGTGGAGAGGTTGTCGTCCACCTGGAAAATGACCGAACCGCCGCGTCCACCGTCTCCGCCGTCCGGTCCGCCGGAGGCGACGTACTTTTCCCGATGGAATCCCACCTTGCCGTCCCCGCCCTTGCCGGACACAATTTTGATCTTTGCAATATCAATAAACATGGGAAGCTCCTCCTTTCTTCTTTGTTTACAGGAACGGCGCCCATTTCTCCGCTAGCCCCGAAGCATTGTCCCGCCAATACAGCAACCGTTCCATATATTCCTGTTTCCGCGCCCCACCGGCCCGCGGCAATGTGCCGGCCCGTGCTCCAACACGATCGCGGTCAGCTCATACACAGGAAGGCCGGCCGCAGGTCCTGCAAGAGCAGACTTTCCCGCGTAAACAATATCCGGTTCCCATGCCGGAGCTTGCGCTCCGCCTCTGTCAGCCAGTCCATGCGTCCTCCGTCCGCTTCATGGGGCATTATAACAAAATCCCAGACGAACGTCTGGGATTTCATCGTTTTTTCTTACTGCGGGTAAACGGAAACCTGCTTGCGGTCCTTACCCAAGCGCTCGAAACGAACAACGCCCTCAACCTTGGCGAACAGGGTGTCGTCCTTGCCGCGGCCGACGTTCAGGCCCGGATGGATCTTCGTGCCGCGCTGACGGACAAGGATGTTGCCCGCCGGAACGGTCTGACCGTCCGCACGCTTGACGCCCAAGCGCTTGGCCTCGGAATCACGGCCGTTCTTGGTCGAACCTACGCCCTTTTTATGCGCGAAAAACTGTAAGCTAATCTTCAGCATTTGCGTACACCTCCATTACGTTCAAAAAATCGGAATAATTCTGCTCCAGCTCGGTAAAATGCAGCTTGAGCGCCTTGAGCGCGTCCTGTCCCCGCAGCAGGCCGCCGCCCTGCGGCAGCGTGATGCGGATATGGGCGCCGTCATCCTCGACCAGTGTGTCGATCGGGATACCCTGCACGTCAAGCAGCAGCACATGGGTCAGCATGACCGCGCTGGATACCGCCGCACAAACGATGTCCTCCCCTTCCTCCGCGTAGCCCGCGTGGCCGAGGATGTCCACCGAAAGGAGCTTGCCCCCCTGCGACGAAAACGTGACCTTTGTCACCGCCTTACGCCTTGATGGACGCGATAGTCACCTTGGTGTACGGCTGGCGATGGCCCTGACGCTTGCGGTAACCCTTCTTGGGCTTCATCTTGAAGATGTTGATCTTCTTGCCCTTGCCGGTCTTTTCGACCGTGCCGGTCACGGCTGCGCCGGAAACGTAAGGAGCGCCGACGGTGATGGAATCGCCCTCGCCTACGGCCAGAACCTCGTCAAAAGTAACGGTCGCGCCGTCCTCTACGCCGAGCTTCTCGACGTAGATCACGTCGCCCTCAGATACCTTGTACTGCTTGCCGCCAGTTTTCAGAATGGCATACATGTGGTTTTCCCTCTCTTTCGTTGTAGAGTCACGCTTGGCACGGCGGCGGCCCGTTTTGGGACGCGCTTAACAGAAGCCAATGCACAATGCGGCTTTTAGTAGCATAACACAAGCGGGGGCGCTTGTCAAGCGCCCCCGCTTGTGTTTTATCCTTTTTTCGGTAAAATGCACCCTTACGTCCGTTTTTATGCGAACAACGATACCACGAAATCGTAGAAGCCGGACGGGACCGTGGTCGCGCTGCCGGTTGCGGTTCGGTCGGTGCTGACAAAGCCGTTGCCGCCATCGGTCAGGCCGATCACGCGGTCGGAAAACAGCACCCAATAGCTGCAGGTGGGCGCGTCGCCCTCCGCGGCGGTATAGCCGGAAGCATCGTCGCGGTAGGCGTTCAGCTTATCCAGCACCGCGCCTTCCGCGATCTTGAGGTACTGGTAGCCTTCTCCCGTTGTGCGCACCACATAAACGGCATCGGTGAGCTGCGGGATCAAATCAGGCAGGTTGGTCGTCTGCGCTGTCGTCGGGTCGGGCAGCGCCGCGACCGCCGTGGTCAGCGCCGCGTCGCTCTGCTGCTGCAGCATGGTGTTCTGGCTGGTGAGCGCCTGGTTGGCCTCGGTCAGCTTCTTGACCTCGTCCTCCAGCCCACCGGCCCGACTGCACTGGCTCAGGAACAGCACGAAAAACAATATATCGAGCACCAGGCACACCAGCAGCCCTATGCAGAGCAACAGCCGGTAATTCGGCTGTTTGGCGTGCGGTCTTCTGGTCTGGTTCATTCCCTATCCCTCACTCTTTCCGCGCGGCGCGCATCCTGTCACTTGGACGGGTTCTCGATGACCCGAACGCCCTCGGACGAGGTGCCGACGATCATCCGCTTGCACATATTCAGGAACAGGCCATGCTCCAGAACGCCGACAATCGTGCCGAGTTTTTCCCTGACGTCCTCAATGTCAAAACCCGCGCCGAGATGCAGGTCCGCGATGTAATTGCCGTTGTCCGTAACGAAAGTTTTTCCGTCGCGCACGCGGAGGACCGGCTTCCAGCCGTATTCCTCCATCCTGGCCATCGCCTGCTTGGAGCCGTACTGCGCGATCTCAACCGGCAGGTGGAACGCGCCGATGTGGTCGACCAGCTTGCTTTCGTCCATGATCCAGATGACTTCCTTGGCGAGCGTCGCGACGACCTTTTCACGGTAGAGCGCGCCGCCGCCGCCCTTGATGGCGTTGAACTGCGGGTCGATTTCATCCACGCCATCGATATCCAGATCGACGTGGTCGACCTCGTCGATCGTGAGCAGCGGGATGCCCAGCTCGCGCGCCTGCGCCTCCGTGGCCTTGGAGGTCGGGATAGCCTGGATCTTCAGCCCGTTTTTCACGCGCTCACCGATGGCGTTTACCATGTGGTAAGCGGTGGAACCGGTGCCGAGTCCGACCACCATGCCGTCCTTGACATATTCGGCCGCTTTGTCGCCGGCCATTTTTTTCATATCCATTTTGTTTTCCTCCCCTGGCAATGGTACCTATACAGGTATCTTTATTATAGGATGATTGCTGGGAAAGGTCAATGTTTTCCGTCCCACAGACGGAGGAAATTGACGTCTCTTAACGGTCCCCGTTTTCCTCCGGCTGTTCGAGGCGTGCCAGGAGATGCCGGTCCTGCTTGTCCCGCGGCGCAAAGCGGGCGAACAGGTCGGGCCGGTCGGCACGGGTGCGGCGCAGGCTCATTTCGCGCCGCCATAGCGCGATATTTGCATGGTGTCCGCTCAGCAGCACCTCCGGCACCGGCCGGCCACGCCAGTTTTCCGGTCGGGTATACTGCGGGTGTTCGAGCAGCCCGTCCCAATGGCTTTCGGCGGTAAACGCCTCTTCGTCCGGCAACACGCCCGGCACCATGCGGCACACCGCGTCCGCGACCGCCATCGCGGGGAGCTCGCCGCCGGTCAGCACAAAGTCGCCGATCGAGATTTCCTCGTCCACGCACGCATCGATGAAGCGCTGGTCTACCCCCTCATAATGGCCGCATACCAGGATGATATGCTCCCGCGCGAGCAGCTCACGCGCTTTGTCCTGATCGAAGGGCCTGCCCTGCGCGGACAGGAACACCGTATGCACCCGTTCCCCGGCGCAAAGCGCCTGATGGCACAGGTAAAGCGGCTCGGCCAGCATGACCTGCCCGCGCCCGCCGCCATAGGGCGCGTCGTCCGCCTTATGGTGCTTGTCGGTCGCATAATCGCGTATATTGACCGCGCGTATCTCCACGAGGCCCTTTTCCTGCGCGCGGCCGATCATGCTCTCCCCCATGACCGCATTGACCATTTCCGGAAACAGCGTCATAATATCGATCTTCATTCGAGCAGACCCTCGATGCTTTCAATGTAGATCACGCCGGCCTCCATATCGATCTCTTTCAAAAAGGGCTTTGCGGCGGGGACATAGACCAGCCGCCCATCCTCTCCCTGTATCTCATACATATCGTGCGCCGGATTGGAGGTCAGCACATCGCGGACACGGCCGACCGCACGATCGGTCCGCAGGTCATGGACGCGAAAGCCCAGAATATCCTGGATGAACACCAGGTCATCCGGCAGTTCCACGTCGTTCCGGTCCAGGTGCAGCACGCGCCCGCGCAGCGCTTCCGCCGCCTCAACCGTGTCCACGCCTTTCAGGTGCATCAGCACCACGTTTTTGTGTACCTGCGCCTTTTCCACGGTTACCGGCGTGTTTTCATCCAGATACAGCAGGTCAAAGTCGCAAAGCACCTCGGGGCTGTCGCACCAGCTCTGCACCCTGAGGTCGCCGCGCACGCCATGCGTGCCGACGATCTTACCAGCCTCTAAAAATTGTTTCGGCATAACGTTCTCCTCTTTGGTGGTGGTGTGCCGCGCGCGTCTCACACGCATAACAAAAAATCGCCGCGGCGCGGCGATTTTCAGCTCAAAACGCCGTCAGGCGCATGAAACAGAAAACCGCGTCTGCGGTTTTCCGCAAAAGCGCGGGCGCTTCCCGTGCTTTTGATACCAAGACGAAGCGCTGCGAAAACCAAAACTTTCACAGAGCTTCGGCGCGGCAGCCCTTTCAGGCGCAGCCTGACAAGGGCATGCCTCGTTTGGAACGGGCGGCGCCCGTTTCAAACGAAGTCCGTCAGTCGAGGATATCGACTGTCACGCGTTTGTTTTCACGATTGCCTGCCGCTTTCATGAGTGTGCGGATTTCCTTTGCGATGCGGCCGTGCCGGCCGATGACGCGGCCCATATCCCCCGGCGCTACGCGCAGGGAATAGGTGACGTTATCACCGTCGATCTCCTCGGTAATGGCAATCGCATCCGGCTCGGAAACCAGATTTTTGACAATATAGGTCAATAACTCTTTCATTTCGTTAGCCTCACTCAATTCAGCACACCGGCTTTCTTCAGGATGCCGCGAACCGTATCGGTCGGCTGCGCGCCCTTCTTGATCCACTCCTGCGCGCGATCCGCGTCAACATTGACGGTGGCCGGATCGGTCAGGGGGTTGTAGGTACCGATCTCCTCGATGAATCGGCCGTCACGCGGGTAACGGGAATCAGCGACAACGATGCGGTAGAACGGGGCCTTCTTCGCGCCCAGGCGGCGAAGTCTGATCTTTACCATGGTTTCACCTCCTCAATAGAATTTGATCTATTGTAAATTTCTTTACAAACAAAGGGATGGGCCGTTATCAATCAAAACGGCAGCTTCATGTTGCCCAGCCCGCCGAGGCTCGGAAAGCCGCGGCGTTTTTTCTTTCCCTTGCCGCCGCGCGCCATGCTGGTGAGCTGGCGGGTCATCTTCTGCATGGCCTCAAACTGTTTGAGCAGCTTGTTGACCGCCTCCACGCTCAGGCCGCAGCCAGCCGCGATGCGCTTTTTGCGGGAAAAATTGATGATGGAGGGGTTATCCCGCTCCTTGGGCGTCATGGATTGGATGATGGCCTCGGTATGCGCCATCTGCTTTTCGTCTATCTTTGCGCCGGCAAGGGCCTTCGCGTCCACGCCCGGCAGCATGCCGAGCATTTCCTCCATCGAGCCCATGCTTTTCATCTGCTGGAGCTGGCCGAGGAAATCGGTCAGCGTCAGCTTGCCGGACGCCATTTTCTTTGCGGTTTCCGCCGCCTGCTTCTGGTCGAACGTCTGCTGCGCCTTTTCGATCAGCGTCAGCACGTCGCCCATGCCGAGGATGCGGGAGGCCATGCGGTCGGGATGGAACGGCTCAATATCGCCGAGCTTTTCCCCTGTACCGATAAATTTGATCGGCTTGCCCGTGACCGCCTTGACCGAAAGCGCCGCGCCGCCGCGGGCATCGCCGTCCATTTTGCTCATCAGTACGCCGTTGATGCCGAGCGCCTGGTCAAAGGTCTGGGAAACGGTCACCGCGTCCTGACCGGTCATCGCGTCAACGACGAGGATGATCTCGGTCGGCGTGACGGCCGCTTTGATATTTTTCAGCTCGTCCATGAGCTTTTCATCGATGTGCAGACGGCCCGCGGTGTCGAGGAACACCAGATCATAACCGTTGCGTTTGGCGTGGTCGATGCCGTGCTTTGCGATTTCGACCGGATCGCCCTGGCCCTCGTCGAACACGGTGATGTCAAGCTGCCGGCCGACGACCTTGAGCTGGTCGATCGCCGCAGGGCGGTATACGTCGCACGCGACGAGCAGTGGCCGGCGCTGCTGCTGCTTGCGCAGCAAACCCGCCAGCTTGGCGCAGTTGGTGGTTTTGCCCGCGCCCTGCAGACCGACCATCATCACAATGGTGGGCGGGTTGGGCGCGATCGTCAGGCGGGTGGTCTGCCCGCCCAGAAGCGCAATCAGCTCCTCGTTGACGATCTTGATGACCTGCTGCGCAGGGGACAGGCTATCCAGGATCTCCGCGTCGGTCGCTTTTTCCGTGACCGCCTTGATGAAATCCTTGGCGACCTTGAAGTTGACGTCCGCTTCGAGCAGCGCCATGCGGATCTCGCGCATCGCGTCCTTGACGTCCGCCTCAGTCAGCCGGCCCTTGCTGCGCAGGCCCTTGAATGCGGATGAAATTTTTTCGGTAAGGCCTTCAAAAGCCATATTAAGCCTCCTGCCTAAGCTGGGCGAGCAGCAGCGCCATGCGGGAGGCGATCTCCTCCGCCTCGCTGCTGTGCAGTTTTTCAGCGTTCAGGCTGCGTAAGCGCCCGACCTCGCGCGCCAGCGCTTCCGCGCGTTTTTCCGTATCGCCGTAGCGGCTGACCAGACCGAGGCGGTCCTCCATCTCCTGCAGCGCATGCTCCGCGCGCTTGACAGCGTCGCGCACACCCTGACGGGTGATGCCCGCGTGCTCCGCGATCTCGGAAAGCGAAAGATCTTCATTATAATACAAGTCGAACAGCTCGCGCTGTTTTTCCGTGAGCGTCTCGCCGTAAAAGTCGAACAGCAGGCTCATTTCGAGCGGTTTGCCTTTCATCGGCGGGCCTCCCTTGAAGCTGTAAAGCGTTATCCCTTTACATCGAACACGCTTATTTTACCGTATAATTTCCGGCCTGTCAAGGGTAAAATAGCAACCGGCACGGATTTGTTCACATAATCTACGTTTGATTCACACTATGAATGATGCTATAATAAAACACGATAGAAAATTTTTTCCGGAAATGAGGCAAAATATGCAACAAGTGACCCGAAAAAAGCTGGGCGCGGGGGTAAACCTTACCTGCGTGACCACGCCGAAATTCAAACGGGCGGTGCTGCGCGCGGCCTTGCTGCTGCCCCTCGGCGGGCCGGATGCCGCGTTGCGCGCCTGTCTGCCGCAGGTTCTGCGGCGCGGTACGGCGCAGCTTCCCGACCTGCGCGCGCTCGGCACGACGCTCGACGAGCTGTACGGCGCGCGCATAGAAGCCATCGTGCGCAAGGAGGGCGAAACCCTGATCATCGGCTTTCTGTCCGACTGCATCGACGAGGCCTACGCCCCCGGCGCGGCCGGACTGACCGGACGTGTCGTCCGCCTGCTGGCCGACCTGATGTTCGACCCGTATCTGCAGGACGGTGTGTTCTGTCCGGATTACACCACGGGCGAACGGGACAACCTAATCGACCGGATCGCCGCGCAGAAAAACGATCCCCGCACCTGGGCGCCCAAGCGACTGACCGAGCTGATGTGCGCGCAGGAGGCCTACGGACAGCCCGCGCTCGGCACCGCGGAGCAGGCCGGCCGCATCACGGAGAACAAGCTGTATACCGCGTATCTCCGCGCGCTGGAGGAGGCTCAGGTCGAGCTGTTTTACTGCGGCACGCTCGCTCCGGAGGCAGTGGCGCATCTTTTCCTGGATACGCCCCTCGCCCGCCGGACCGAACGGCCGTTTTATCTGCCGCACACCACGGTCGCCGCGCAGCCCGCAGGGGACGCGCGCGAGGTCGTGGAGGAGGAGCCGGTGACGCAGGGCAAGCTGTCGCTCGGCTTCCGCACGGGCGGGAGCTGCCTGACCGGCGGCGACCCCGCGGCCTACTGGATGTTCCAGACCATTTACGGCGGCTCGACCAGCTCCAAGCTGTTTGTCAACGTGCGCGAGAAGCAATCGCTTTGCTACTACGCGAGTGCGCAGTTCATCGCCTCCAAGGGTATCATGCAGGTCAATTCCGGCATTGAAAACAGGGATTTCGCGACCGCGCGGGATGAGATCCTGCGCCAGCTCGACGCCTGCCGGCAGGGCGATATCACCGAGCCGGAGCTGGAATCCGCCCGAAAAACCCTGGTGACCAACTGGCGCGCCATGCTGGACGACCCGCTCGCGCTCGAGCGCTACTGGCTCGGCCAGGCGGCGGCCGGTACGCTGACCGCGCCCGAGGACCGCATCCAGCAAACCGAAGCTGTTACGCTCGGGCAGGTGGTCGCCGCGGCGCAAGCGACCACGCTCGACATGGTATACTTTATGAAGGGGGCGGCGCAATGAGCAAGCAATATTCCGCCCTGCGCGAGCGCATGGAAACGCGCACGCTGGACAACGGCCTGCGCATCTGCTATCTGCCTAAGGAGGGCTTCAGCAAAACCTTCGCCATCCTGGCTGCCAATTTCGGCTCTGTGGACGCCTCGTTCACCTGCGAGGGCCGGCGCTACGATACGCCCGCGGGCGTGGCGCACTTTCTGGAGCACAAGATGTTTGAAGACCAGGACGGCAACGCCCTGCAGAAATTCGCGCGCACGGGCGCGAGCCCGAACGCCTTCACCAGCCAGACCATGACCGCCTATCATTTTTCCTGCACCGACCGGTTTGAAGAAAACCTCGAGATCCTGCTGAAATTTGTGTTCACGCCGTATTTCACCGAGGAAAACGTGCAAAAGGAGCGGGGCATCATCGGGCAGGAGATCGGCATGATGGACGACACCCCTGGCTGGCAGGCATTCGTCGGCCTGTTCCAGGGGCTGTACCGCACGCATCCGGTCCGTGTGTCCATCGCGGGCAGCACGGAGAGCATCGCACAGATCACGCCGGAAACGCTGTACGCCTGCCACCGGGCGTTTTACAGCCCGAAAAACATGGCGCTCGTCATTTGCGGCACCGCGGATTTTGACGAAGCCTGCCGGATTGCCGCACAGTTCTCCCCGCAGGACGCGCCCGAGATCGGCCGGCGGCACTACGGCACGCGCCGCGAGACGGTAAACGAGCTGACCGTGACCCGCTGCATGCAGGTATCGCAGCCGCAGTTCCTGCTCGGCTTCAAGGATATCCCTCTGGAGCCGGACGAAAGCCGCCTACGCCGCAGCCTGCTCGGCGAACTGGCCGTGCGCATCCTGTGCGGCGACAATTCCCCGCTGTATGCCTCGCTTTACGAGAAACGCCTGATCGGACGGGATTTTGATACCGACTATACGGTCATTCCGGAGGGCGCGGCCGCCATTCTCGGCGGCGAGAGCCGCGATCCGGAGGCGGTCCGTGCCGCGGTCGAGCAGGAGGTCGCGCGCCTGGCGCACGAGGGGGCGGACCACGCGCTTTTCTCCCGCATGAAAAAAGCCGTGTACGGCCTGCACCTGCGCGTGCTGGACGCGCCCGAAAGCTATGCGCGGCAGGAGGTAGGCGCGCTCTTCGCGGGCGAGCACTACCTCGATTTCGCGGCCCTATTCGACACCATCAGTCCGGACGACGTCCAGGCCATGTTCGCCCGCTGGGCGCGGCGCGACCGTTCCTCCCTTTCGGTCGTCGAGCCGCAGCAGTAAATCAACAAAACAGCAAAGGAAGCAATCATCATGGAACACGTCATCGCATTCCCAGGGCTTGGCCTGGAATTCACCATCAACCGCGTCGCATTCACGGTATTCGGCAAGGAAATCTACTGGTACGGCATCATCATCTGCGTCGGCTTTATCCTGGCCGCGCTCTACCTGAATTTCCGCGTCAAAAAATTCGGCTTCACCTCGGATAACCTGATCGACTGCATGATCATCTGTGTGCCGGTGGGCGTGGTCTGCGCCCGCCTGTACTACGTTGTCTTTGAGTGGGAGTATTACAGCCAGCATCCGGCCGAGATCGTCGCCGTTTGGAACGGCGGCATCGCGATCTACGGCGCAGTGATCGGCGTATTGATCGCCCTGTTCGCTTACAGCCGCTTCAAAAAGCTGTCGTTTGCCGGCCTGTGCGACATGGCCGCGCTCGGCCTGCTGATCGGCCAGTGCATCGGCCGCTGGGGCAACTTCATCAACGGCGAGGCGCACGGCGGCACAACGCTGCTCCCTTGGCGCATGACGATCGACGCGGGCAGTCCGGTACACCCGACGTTCCTGTATGAGTCCCTATGGAACCTGGTTGGCTTTATCGCCCTGCATTTCATCTCCAAAAAGCGCAAATTCGAGGGCGAGATCGCACTTCTGTACGTCGCCTGGTACGGCCTGGGGCGCGCCTGGATCGAGGGCCTGCGCACGGACAGCCTGTACCTCGGGCCGATGCGCGTGTCCCAGATCTTGGCCGTGATCAGCTGCGCCGCAGCCATCGTCATTCTGGTTCGCAAATACAACCGCATTGCGGTCAGCAAAAAATTCTACCAGCCGCCGGCGCCCGTACCGGCGGAAGCCCCTGTGCCGGTGGAGCAACCCGCAGGCAGTGAAAAGCCGAAAACGGCGCAGGAGAGCGCCGCGCCCGCGCAGGAGCCTGCGGCGAACGGCAGCCCGGCCGCGGAAAGCGCGCCGGAACAAAAGTGACCCGTTTCCATCATAAGAGGAGGATATGACATGAGTGCAGTAAGAATGGACGGAAAAGCGCTTTCCGCAAAGGTGCGCGGCAGCATCCTAGCGGAGACCAAGGCGCTGAAAGAAAAAGGCGTTACGCCCGGCCTTGCGGTTATCATCGTGGGCAACGACCCTGCCAGCGAGATTTACGTCCGCAATAAAGAGAAAGCCTGCGCCGAATGCGGCTTTTATAGCGAGAAGTATGCGCTTCCCGCGGAAACCTCCCAGGAGGAGCTGCTCGGCCTGATCGCGCAGCTCAACCAAAGCCCCCAGATTTCGGGCATCCTGTGCCAGATGCCGGTGCCGGAGCATATCTCCGAGCAGGCGGTGATCGACGCGATCGACCCGAAAAAGGACGTGGATGCGTTCCATCCGGTCAACGTGGGCAAAATTATGGTGGGCAACTTCGACTTTGTCCCCTGCACCCCCGCGGGCGTGATGGAGCTGCTCGATGAATATGGAATCGACCCCAAGGGCAAGGAGTGCGTTGTGGTCGGTCGGTCGAACATCGTCGGCAAGCCTATGAGCATGCTGCTGCTGCACCGGCACGGCACGGTCACGATCTGTCACAGCCGCACCAGCGGCCTTGCGGCGGTGTGCCGCCGCGCGGACATCCTGGTCGCCGCCGTGGGCAAGGCCGGCTTTATCACGCCGGACATGGTAAAGGACGGCGCGGTTGTGATCGATGTCGGCATCAACCGCAACGCCGAGGGCAAGGTCTGCGGCGATGTTGCGCCGGAGGTCATGGAAAAGGCGTCCTATATGACGCCGGTGCCGGGCGGCGCGGGACCAATGACCATCACCATGCTGATGAAGAACACGCTCAAGGCCGCAAAGCTTCAGCACAGTCTTTGAGCTGGAAACAGAAGGCGTGCCAGCGTACGACGTTTTATCCGTGGATACAACACGATGCCGCCCCTCCGTGCGGGGACAGTGCGCCGCCCGGCGCGGGGGCAAAAGGGGAGGACAACTCGCATGGGTTGTCCTCCCCTTTTGAATTCCCTGCTTTCCTTTTTTCACGGCTACAAGGTTTTGGCGCTTCCACAGGGCCAGTTTACGGCATTTGCTCCCGCAAATAAGAGCGCGCTCCGCGCGCAAGGTAGGTCGCGCGTTCCATCTGCCGCCCATTTGCTGTATCACGGTAAGCGCAACGGCTTCCACCCCAAGGGGATGGTGGGTGGGGTGGGCGGCGGCTCCCCCCTCCCGCGCGCTGTTACGCGCGCATGAACCGTTTCGGACAGGCGGTATCCGTTTTCCCGCTGTCCCGATCTAACCTCCGCGCGAACAGAGCTCCCGCAACAGCCTCCGTATTTTTTTCGGAGCGGTCCCGATCAGAAATAGGAACGGCGCAGCCGTTCCCGCCTCCGGCCTGCGCATCAGGGAAAAGGGGGGATTGGCAAGAGGGGAGAAACCGTCGGTTTCTCCCCTCTTGTCCGCCCGCGCCGCGCAGGCGCAGCTTCCCCGCTTTCGCCAAAGCGGAAACGCAAACGGAGAGGAAAACCACTTCCTCCCCGTTTTTTATATATTTACAGTATGTAGACCTGCGTCGTCTCGTAGACCTCGTAGACCTTTTTGAGCGTCGCCATCTCGGTTCCGGCCAGCCGGCTGCTCGCCCGCGCGGTAGCGACCGCAAAACGCGCCATTTCGTCAAACCGCAGGCCCTTGTTCATCGAATTGGCGATCGCGCCAACCATTGCGTCGCCCGTACCGACCGCGCCTTCGTCGTAGATGCGCGGGTTGGTGTTGACGTACAGCGCTTCGTCCTCGCTTTTGGAAACGAACACCGCGCCCTCCTGACTCATGGAAACACAGACCGTACCCGCGCCCATATCCAGCATCTTGCGCGCGGAAACCAAGACAACCTCTGGATCGGTCGAGGGCTTATCACCGACCGCCTCCGCCAACTCGAAGATATTCGGCTTGACCACATCAGGTTCGCACTGAAGCGCTTCGAGCAGCAGCTCGCCCTGCGCGTCGATAATCAGCCTGCAGCCGCGTTTTTTGATCGTCTGGCACAGCTTACGGTAATTCTGCATAGAAAAGCCCGGCGGCGTGGAGCCGGCCAGGACAAAAATATTGCCCTTATCTAGGTAATTATCCATACGGTCCAGCAGACGGAGGAAATCCGCGTCTTCCAGCTTGTTGCCCGGTTCGTTGACCTCCGTATGCCCGCCCTGCGCGTCGATGATCTGTGTGTTGACACGCATCTGTCCCGAAACATCGACAAAATCATGGTGAATATCCGCAGAAGTCAGCATATCTTTCATCATACGGCCGTTTGTACCCGCAGAGAAACCCAACGCCACGCTGTCCCCGCCCAGCGCTTTGACGGCGCGGGAAACATTGATACCCTTGCCGCCCGGTTCCAGATAACTGGACACCGCCCGGTTGAGCTTGCCCACGACCAACGGCTGTTCGATGCGCAGCGTGCGGTCGAGCGCGGCATTGAGCGTTATCGTGATAATCATAGGAGCCCCTCCTGAAACAATTTCTCTCTTCTTTCTATTTTACCGAATCGGACGGACAATGTAAATGCTTTTTCGAAATATTCGAGGCAAAACAAAAAGCGGCAGCGTATCCAAAAACGATAGCCGCCGCCCCTATAATCCTTTTTCCGCCAGCCCGCGCGCCAGGCTGATATAAAACCGCTTCACAGAAAAGCCCGGCGCGTCCTTTCGGAACACGTCCACCACCTGCTGGTGGGAAACCCCGTCCAGCGTGCCGCGGTACAGGCCCCACCGCGCGGAGGCCGGCGTGACCAGCCCGTCGCTCGCCCCGTGCGCGGGGTAAAACAAACCGCGCGTCAGCATCATAGCGCCATCCGGATGCACCGTGCCGATCCGTGTCCCCCAGCTTTGGTAAAACACGCAGTTCGCATCCGGGTTGTCCCGATTGAAACGCACGAGATATGCCGGCGTAAGCTGCTCGCCCGCGCGCAGGGAATCCGGCTTTTCATCGCCGTGCCGCGACCAGTAGGCGTCGTTCCCACACGCCCACAGCGCAACGCCCGGACGGGCGTACAGCAGCAGCTCGGCTACACGCGAGCCGCGGTTAGGCGTGGACAGCATGGAAAGCGAAGCAATATACCGCCCGTATCCCATGTTGGAGATCAGATACCGCGCCTCCAGCCCGCCCTTGGAATGAGCGATGATATTCACCCGTCGGCAGCCCTGCTCCCTGAGGACGCGGCGCACCGTGCGCGCGAGCTGCGCCGCGCCGGTCTCGATGCTGCCCCAAGCGTCCTGCCCACCGAGGTAAACGACGGCGCCTCGGGCGCGCAGCAGATCCGGCACACGCCCCCACGGCGTGTAAAGGCCGCCCTGATCGGTCACCCCCAGCCCGTGCGCCAGGATAATCGGATATCTCGTCATAGCGTCTTTTCCTGTCATTTGTGGTATTTGCCGCCTGCGGCAATATTCAGCGCGCGGTATACCTGCTCCAGCACCATCACGCGCGCCAAATGGTGCGGGAACGTCATGGGAGACATGGACAGGCGCAGCGCCGCGCGCTGCTTGATGCGCTCCGACAGCCCGCAGGAGCCGCCGATCACCAGGCACACCCTGCTGGTTCCGGAAACCGTCAGCCGCCCCAGATAGTCGGCAAGCTGTTCGGACGACATCGTCCGTCCCTCCACACACAATGCAACCACCGCCGTCCCCTGCGGGAGCTTTTCCTCGATCAGACCGGCCTCTTTCTCAAGCGCCTGCCGCACCTCTCCCGCCGAAGGCGCCTGCGGCAGCCGTGCCTCCGGCAGCTCGACGATTTCCAGCCTACAGTACGCGCCAAGGCGTTTCTCATATTCCTTTACCGCGTCCGCCCAGAACTTTTCGCCCAGCTTGCCGACGCAAATCAGCCGGACAGAGAGCATGCTTCTTCCTCCCCGAACAGGACCGGCTCCTCCATGCGCTCGCGCGGCGCGATATGGACCGCACAGGCGGGCAGACCGCGCAGCGCAGCCCTGGTCTGTTGGAACGCCAGCTCCGGTATATTGTTTTTCTCGCTCAGATGGGCAAGGATCAGCGTCCTTGTCCCGTTTTTGACCAGATCGGCGGCAAATGCCGCGCAGTCCGGATTGGACAGGTGACCAGCCGGCCCTGCCACGCGCATCTTGAGCGGGTACGGGTACGGCCCCGCCTGCAGCATATGCGGGTCGTGGTTGCTTTCCAGTACGACCGTCCCGCAGCCGCGCAGCCTGTCCGCCACATCGCGCGGCACAAAGCCGAGATCGGTCGCAAACCCGAACCGGCTTTCACCGTGGGACAATATGTAGCCGACACTGTCCGCCGCGTCGTGCGGCGTTTCAAAGGTCTCAACATCCACGTCCCGCACCCAGAACGCCTCGCCGCTTTCAAATACGTTCAGCCGGTCGCGGCAGAGCGGCTCCTTTTGCGCAAGCGCCTCCGCCGTGCCGCGCGAGGCAAACACCGGCGCGCCCGCTTTCTTCAGGAACATCGGCAGGCCCTTCACATGGTCGATATGCTCGTGCGTAAGCAGCACGGCCGACAGGTCGTCCAGCCCCAGTCCGACCGCCGTGAGCGCGGCCGTGATCTTGCGCAGGGACACCCCCAGATCAATCAGAATTGCGGCGCCTCCGGCCACATACAGGCCGCAGTTGCCGGTCGAGCCGCTTGCAATGCTGTAATAATACCGTTCCGCCACTGACTAAACCCCTTTGCTTTCCAAAACAGCGGAGAGGTTGCCCCCTCCGCTGTCTGCATCCTGCTTGTGTTACGCGCGCTCCGCCATGCCCATGGAATCCGGTATCTCCGAACGGTACATATCCGCGCCAAGCGCCACAAATTTCTCCACCAGCGTTTCGTAGCCGCGCTCGATGTTCTGCACCTGCTCAACCTCGGTCACACCCTTGGCCGCCAACCCCGCGATAACCATGGCCGCGCCCGCGCGCAGGTCGTGCGCGCGCACCGGCGCGCCCTTGAACTCCTCGACGCCCTCAATAACCGCGATCTTGCCGTCCACATGGATGCTCGCACCCATGCGCGCCAACTCCTCAGTATAGCGGTAGCGGCTGTCCCACACGCCCTCGGTGACGATGCTCGTGCCTTCCGCAAGGCAAAGCGCGGTTGTCATCTGCGGCTGCATGTCGGTCGGGAAGCCTGGGTACGGCATGGTCTTGATGTTGGTGCGCGTCAGGCGGTTCTCCCTCCGCACCAGCACCGAATCGTCGAATTCCGTGACCTCCACGCCCATCTCCTTGAGCTTGGCGGTGATGCACTCCAGATGCTTGGGGATAACGTTTTTTACCAACACCGAGCCGCCGCACGCCGCGACCGCGGCCATAAATGTGCCGGCCTCGATCTGGTCCGGTATGATGGAATAGCTGCCGCCCTGTAGCCGCTCCACGCCGCGGATCTTAATCACGTCCGTACCCGCGCCCTTGACGTCTGCCCCCATCGCGTTGAGGAAGTTCGCCAGATCGACGATATGCGGCTCCTTGGCGCAGTTCTCCATAATGGTCTGGCCTTTGGCGAGAACCGCGGCGAGCATGATATTCATGGTCGCGCCCACCGAAACCACGTCAAAATAGATGTGCGCGCCGTGCAGACCCTCTTCGGGAGCCTCCGCGCGGATATAGCCGCCCTTGGGCAGCGTAACCTTGGCGCCGAGCGCCTCGAAGCCCTTGATATGCTGGTCGATCGGGCGCACACCGCCGAAGTTGCAGCCGCCTGGCATCGCGACTTCCGCAAAGCCGTATTTGCCGAGCAGCACGCCGAGCAGATAGTACGAGGCGCGCAGCTTGCGCTCCAGCTCATGCGGCTTGAGGCTCGGGTGCTGGGAATTGCGGATCTCGACCGTCGTCGCGTTCACAAGGCGGATCTGCGCGCCAAGCTCCCGCATGATCTCGAGCTGCAGCGTTACGTCAATGATCTTCGGCACATTTTCAATCCGCACCGGCCCATCCGCCAGCAACGCCGCCGGCACGATCGCGACCGCCGCGTTTTTTGCGCCCGAAATCGTAACCTCGCCGTTGAGCGTTTTACCGCCGTTGATTACATACTTGGTCAAAATCCACCTACTCCTCACTCTTTGGTCCGCGCGGCCGGTCGGCCGCAGCTGTCAAATACCATACTCTATTTTATGAAAACGGACGCCCCCGTGGTGCATCCGCGCAAAATTTCACCTATATATTTTACCACAATTTCCGATAAAGGAAAGCCCTTTTTCAATTTTCCTGCTCGAGTATCGTTTTTTTAGCACAATCCACCAAATAATCCCCCGAATCCGTTCCGATCTTCCAAGTGGGCATCAACTGCAGGCGCCTGCCGCTGTCCGACTGCAGGCGGTAGCCGATGGTCATGCTGGTGATGCGGGTGCAGTCCTGCCCGTTTGCCGCGAATGCAAGCAGCGCGTCCGAGGCGACGCAGACCGTGCCGCTCGCCTGCACGGTCGTATAGGGCGTGCCAAAGCTCCACAGGCCGGAAACGGCGACGCCGCCCTGCCCGTCGAACCGCAGGGATATCTGCCGGTTGAAAACCGGCAATCCGGCCGCGGTGCCTGTCATGGTCACGGACAGGCCATCCGCTGTATACGCCGCGTCGTCCGACGCAAGGCCCCATTTTTCCAGCAGCCGCTGTGCCAGACGCTGCGCCTGCTTTTCCTCCTCCGGCGCAGGCTCTCCGGTCGCGCACTCGCCCTGCAGCCTCCCGTCCGCCTGCCATTCCAACGAACCGGACGCGCCCTCCAGCAGCACCGCGCCGTCCTCGCGCTCCGTACGCTCCAGCTCGCCGCCGAGCGCGGCCGCGGCGACCGCCTCCTCGCTGGTGCGGCTGCGGTCGACCGACAGCGTGGGCAGCACCGTGTCCCCGGGCAGGCGAAACGACGCATCCAGCTCTATCCCGTAGCCGGAAAGCAGTTCGCCCAGATTGGCCTGCAACTCGCGGACACGCTCCCAGTCCTGCCACTGCTTCACGCCCAGATTACATAAAAGGAACGCATTGACCGCCACCAGAATGACGATCAGTATATTTTTTACCTTACCCCATTGCAAAGCGTCCGTTCCTCCTCTCCCGCCGTGCGCACCGCATCACAGATAAAACCGGCCGGGCGCAAAATAGTCTCCGTCGCTGCGGTAGGCGACCATCAGACTGCGCGTTTCCCCCTGCGCGCCCGCCGCCGCCTGCCGCGCGGGAAGCACAGTGCGGCGCACCTCGTCCGCGTGGAAGCGCTGCAGCCGGATGGTCGCGGAGGTGAGCGAGCCGTTTTCAAACACAAAGGTTGCGAAATCGTTGTCCCCCAGCACAGGGACGCCGCCGTACATCTGCAGGAACACCAGCGTCGTGCGGTTGCCGTTGTGCTGCACCGCGTAGAGCGAGGCGTGGGTGTCGGTTTCCCCCGCGCGCACCGCCGTGTCCAGGATCGTCCGCGCGCAGTCAAGCTGGGCGTCCAGCGCGGCACGGCCGGCGGCCTCCCCCGCGTCGTAGGCGCGCACCGTGCTGTCCGCGCCCGCCGCGTACTGGATCAGGCCGGCCGCGTTCACGCGCAGCGTACTCACATCGTCTACAAACACCCGAACGCGGTCGTTCTGCTCGGAATAATAGTTCGCATACGGCGTAAAGCCGAACGCATCGAGCAGGTCCTCCAATCCGGTGCCGCTCTGCGGGTCGAACAGGTCGATGCTCCCCGCTTTGAGCAGGGGGAGCGACAGCGTTTCCCGATCAAACAGCAGCGTTTCCGGATAAACCGCATACGCCTCGCCGGAAAACTGGCAGGACAGGCCACGGAAGCCCTGCTGCGCGGCGCGCAGCACGCTTTCGTCCGCGTCCGCCGCGGCGGCGTACAGCGCGCCCGTATCCGTGCGCACAAACAGCTGGCCGCTGCCCGCCGTATAAACCAGCGTCTCAACCGCCAGGTCGCTCTGCCAGGAGCCGCCCATCCAGCCGGCTGCAACGCTCAGCGGGATCGCGCCGTGATAGCGCAGCAGCGCGCAGTCCCCGGCCCGCAGGGCTGCGACCAGCTCCGCCTCTTCCGCCTGCTCCAGCTCCCCGTCCGACAGTACCGCCGCCCACAGCGGACGGACCGCTTCCAGGCCTGCGTCGATGTCGGTCAGGCTGTACTGCACGCCGTAAAGCTGTCCGTCCGTGGTCAGCGCGAGCTGCGCGGGCTCGGCCGCCGCCACGCCGGACGAGCGTAGCTCGTACCCGACCGCGCCGCCGAACACATGGTCGTACGCGCGCCGCAGCAGGTTGTCCGCCGGCATCTGGTCGATGTTCATGCCCGCCAGCCAGTTGGCCGCGCAAAGCACGCCCAGCAGTAGAACCAGCACGATCAGGGAAACGTTTTTCGCGGTGTTTTTCACCGAATGTCCGGCCTGGTTCATACCGGCCCCTCCTCCCGATTCGGGATGAGGTCGGTCGGCAGGGTGATGGTCACAGTCGTACCCTTGCCATATTCGCTGGCCAGCGCGATCTTGCCCTCGTGCTGCTCCACGATCTCCTTGGCGATCGCCAGGCCCAGACCGGTGCCGCCCGCCTCGCGGCTCCTCGCCTTATCCACGCGGTAGAAGCGCTCGAACAGGCGCGGCACGTCCGCCGCCGGAATACCCACGCCGTCGTCCTCCACTGTGATACGCACGCGGTTGGCTCCGGCCATGCGCGCGGACAGACGCACATGGCCGCCCGCCGGCGTGTATTTGACCGCGTTGGACAGGATGTTCACCACAACCTGCTCGATCCTCTCGCGGTCGCCCACGATCTGCGGCAGGTCGTCCGGCGTATCCACAGTCAGCTCATGCCCGCTGTCCTCCGCCGTGAATTTCATGGCGTTGGCCACGTTTTTCAGCATATCCCCCAGCGGGAAGCGCGTCATACGCAACTCCATCCGGCCATAGTCCAGCTTGGACAGTGTCAGCAGGTCGGTCACGATGCGCGCCATGCGCTCGGACTCGCTGGAGATAACGCCGAGGAACTGCTTTTCCGTATCGATCGGGATGTCGCCCGCCGCGTCCAGCAGCGTTTCGGTATACGAGCGGATATTAGTCAGCGGCGTGCGCAGCTCGTGCGATACGTTCGCCACGAACTCACGGCGCGCGTCGTCCAGCCGGCGCTGCTCGGTAATATCGTGGATAACCGCGATCACGCCGCCCTCCCCGTCCAGCGCGCCGTACGGCGCGAGTGTGACCGAAAGCACGCGGCCGAAGCGCGTAATCTCACTGGTCAGGAACGACCGCATGGCGGTCTCGTCCGAATTGGGCATATCCAGGTCGGCGAACATTTCGTCGAATGTCAGGCCGTCCTCCACCCGCACGCCCAGCAGGCTTTCGGTCGCCGGATTCATATGGATGAGCCGGCCCGCGGTCGTGAACGCTGCTACGCCGTCCGTCATATGCAGGAACAGGGTGTTCAGCTTGTCTCGTTCGCCCTGCACCTCGCCGACCGTGTTCTTGAGCTGACCCGCCATGTAGTTGAACGAGCGTGTCAGCTCGCCGATCTCGTCCGAGGACTGCACGCCCAGCTCCTGATCAAAGTTGCCCTTCGCGATCGAACGGGCGCCCTCGGTGATGCGCTCGATCGGGGTGGTGATGGTTTTGGAAAGCAGAAAGGAAAGCAGGATGGCCGCGAGCAGACCGAACATCATCGCCTGCATGACGATCTGGAAGAACCGCCAGGACATGTCCGACACCTCGCGCTTGTCATCCGCAATGTACACAATATAATCGACCTGGTCGCCGTCCCCCGCGCGGATCGGGACCGCAACGTCCATCACGCTGTCCGCGACCGACGAGCGGGTACCCGTCTCTCCCGCCATCGCCGCGATGACGTTGCTTGTCCGCGTGAACGAGGCTTCGCGGAGCGCGTTTGAGCTTGCCAGCACGCGCCCCTGGCTGTCCAGAATATAATAGGTCCGGTAATTATCGATGCCAAGCTGCCCCTCGTAGCTGTCCACGACAGTCTGGATATCCGTTGTTCCTGCCTGGGCCGCGTTTTCGAGCGACTGCATCACATCCGTCTGGTTAAACACGTTCTGCATATCCTCGTAAAAGCTGTCAATATAGAACGTGCTGACGCTGTTGATCAGGAACGTACCCACCACGGCCATGACCGAAACGATCATCAGCACCAGGATCAGCACAAGCTTCATGTGTAAGGATCGAAACATAGCTTACTCCCCGTCGGCAAAATAGTAGCCCATGCCCCGCTTGGTCATAATGTGCCGCGGGCTTGCGGGCTGATCCTCCACCTTTTCGCGCAGGCGCCGGATCGCAACGTCCACCGCGCGCAGGTCTCCGTAATATTCATAGCCCCATACCTGCTCCATCAGCTCCTCGCGCGAAAAAACGCGCCCCGGCGCCGCGGAAAGAAAGCACAGGATGTCGAATTCACGCGCCGACAGCTCCAGCGGACGCCCGTTTTTGTACACCATGCCGTTGTCCTTGGAAATACGCAGCCCGCCGCCGGACGGCAAGGGCGCTTTTTCCCGTTCCTCGCCCGACACCGTGCGGCGCATATTGGTTTTGACGCGCGCCATCAGCTCGCGCATGGAGAACGGCTTGGTGATATAATCGTCCGCCCCCAGTTCAAGCCCCATGACCTTGTCGGTCTCCTCCTCGCGCGCGGTCAGCATGATGATCGGCGTGTTGTGGAATTTTTCGCGTACACGCTTGCAGACCTCGAAGCCGTCCATGCCAGGCAGCATCACGTCGAGCAGGATCAGGTCGGGCGCGTCCTCCAGCGCGTGCCGCAGGCCCTCCGTCCCGTCGTATGCCACGATGGTATCATAGCCCTCGCGCTGCAGGTTGAACACCAAAATATCCGCGATGGCCTTTTCATCCTCCACCACGAGGATCGTTTTCTTTTCCATAGATTCCTCCTTTTCAGAGGGTGGGTTACGCGGGAAACCGCCGGTCCGCCGGTTTCCGTTCTTACAGCAGGCCCTTTAGCCTTGCGCGGTACATCGCAACAATGGTTTTCGCGTCGCGTATCTCATCCCGCGCGATCATGGCCTCCACCTCGGCGATGGGCAGGCGCACCACCTCGACGAATTCGTCCTCGTCCGGCTGCATCTCTCCCTCGGTCAGGTCGAGCGCCGCGAACAGATGCACCACCTCGGTCAGGAAACCGGGCGAGGGGTACTGCGCGCCAAGCGGCACGATGCGGCCGGCCGTGCAGCCGGTCTCCTCCTTCAGCTCTCGCGCGCCGCACGCGGTGAAGTCCTCCGCCCCGTGGTCGAGCTTGCCGGCCGGTATCTCCAGCAGCTCGGTATCATACGGATAGCGGAACTGCCTCACCAGAATGATGTTGCCCGACCGATCGACCGGCAGCACGCCCACGCCGCCGACATGCTCGCACACCTCGCGCCGCGCCCTCCTGCCGTTTGGCAGCAGGACCTCGTCCAGCCGCGCTTTCATGATCTTCCCTTCAAAAAAATACTGGTAGGAAAGCTGTTTCTCTCTCATATCCATCTCTTATGCTCCCTTTCTCACGGCGTGCCGAAGCAGCGCAGAATATAGGCGGTTTCCGGCGGCACCGTGACATGGATGCCGCGGCTGTCCGCGCGGTCGAATTCCGCCCCGTCCAGCATATCAACCGCATAGACTGCGCGCGCATGGGTGCGCACCGCATGGTGGCCGCGGTTGACCAGGATCAGCAGGCGGGAATGCTCGGTCTCCCGCTCGTACTGCAGCAGCGCGCCCTCGCAGCGAAGGAAGCGCAGCCCGCCGCGCGCGAGCGTGTCGCTGTCCGCGCGCAGCGCGCACAGCTTGCGGTAAAAGCCCAGCAGCGCGCGGTCCTCCGCGCCCCATGGATAGGTACGGCGGTTGAATGGGTCCTCAAAGCCCTGCCGCCCTGCCTCGTCCCCATAGTAAATGGTGGGCGAGCCGGGCATGGTGAACTGGATGACCGCGGCCAGCCGCAGCCGCCGCTGCGCGCTTTCCAGCCGGTCTGGTGGGAGCGCATAATGCGCGCGTCCGTCGCGGTCCATGTGCCACTCCTCTTCGGACACACCGAGGATGGTAAGCGCACGCGCGGTATCGTGCGTGCCGATCACATTCATCAGGTTATAAAACACATCGCGCGGATAATTTTCGCGAATGCACTCCATGGTTTCCGCGAAATGCTCGGCCGTTCCGCCGTTCAGGAACGCCAGGATCGCGTCGCGCAACGGGTAGTTCATGACCGAGTCCAGCTCGCCGCCCTGGAAATACCGGCGGCGTTCGGAATAGGCGATTTTGTTGGAGGCGTCCTCCCACACCTCGCCGATGATGAGCGCATCCGGCTTTTCCTGCTTGGCCGCCGCGTTCAGGCGCCGGATAAAGGCGTCCGGCAGCTCGTCGGCCACGTCGAGCCGCCAGCCGGAGGCGCCCAAGCGCAGCCAGCGGCGGATGACGCTGTCCTCGTTGTCAATGATATAGTCGAGATAACTCTCGTCCATCTCGCGCACCTGCGGCAGCGTATAAATGCCCCACCAGGAGCCGTATTGGTCCGGCCACTGTTGGAAATCAAACCAGCGGTAATAGGGCGATTCTTGCGACTGGTGCGCGCCTACGCTGTCATACCGGCCGCGGCCGTTGAAATAGCGGCTGTCGTAGCCCGTGTGGTTGAACACACCGTCCAATACGACGCGCATGCCGCGCGCCGCCGCCTCCACGCACAGCGTCTGGAAGTCCTCCTCGCTGCCGAGCAGGGGATCGACGCGCTTGTAGTCGCCCGTGTCATAGCGGTGGTTGGAATACGCCTGGAAGATCGGATTGAAATAAATCGTGCGCACATGCAGGCTCTCAAGGTAATCCAGCTTTTCGATCACACCGCGCAGCGTGCCGCCGAAAAAATCGTTATTGAGGATCTCGCCGTTCCCATCCGGCTGATAAACCGGAATGTCGTCCCAGTTCTCATGCAGCACGCGCGGCGCGACGCCCTCGCCCTCGGGCTGGACGGGCATTCTGTCCCGACAGAAGCGGTCCGGAAAGATATTGTAGGTAATGCCTTCCCCAAACCAGGAGGGAGGCCGGTACGCCGGATCGTAGACCGTGAGCTGATATTTGTCCCCCAGGGTGTCCAGAATCTCGCAGCGGCCGCCATAGCCGCGCATGGCGTACACCGGACCGTCCGAGCCGTCTACCGTGAAGTAGTACCAGTACAGCCCCGCGTGATCGGGCGTGAACGACGTGCTGTACCGGTCCCGCGCGCCAGCCAGCCCATACCAGCGCATCGGGAACGCTTCCGGCTGACCGCCATCCTCCTCGACCCACAGTGTCACATACTGGATGCCGCGCTCGCGCCTGGGATAAACAGAAAACTCGACCGTTTCCCCTGCCTTTACCGCGCCGTAGGGCTTCTTGCAGGCAAGCTCACGGGAGTGGAACATACAATCGGGAATGGCTTTCAAAAACAGTTCCCCCAAACATAAAAACTCTTTATATAGTATAGCACAAAACGGCCTGCCGGTAAACAAAAAACGGCCTGTACGGTCGTTTTGTTCACAATCTCTTCACTGTTTTGCCGCAGGTGCGGCGCTCTCCCCCACAGAAAAAAGGGCTGCCCGCAGGCAACCCCTTTCCCTTGTTGTGTTTTTTTAAAATGCAAAGTTTGTTTTGACGCGCCAGATATTCTGCGCATATTCCGCGACCGAGCGGTCCGCGGCGAAACGGCCGGAATTGGCAATATTCATCAGGGACATATAGTTCCAGTTCTCCGGCCGGCGGTACATCTCGCCCACGCGCTCCTGCGCGACCGCGTAGGAGGAGAAGTCCTTCAGGCTCATATACCGGTCGGCCGGCCCGCCGTTGCCGCCGTGCAGCAGCAGGTTCGCCAGGTCGGTATAATCCACCCCATCGCCAAAGCCGTGGATCATATGATCCATCACGCGCTTGATGACCGGATCGTTCTGGTAGATCAGCATAGGCTCATAGTTGCCGGAAGCGGCGAGCGCCTCGGCCTCGGGCGTTTCCATGCCGAAAATGAAGATATTCTCGCGGCCCACGGCCTCGCAGATCTCCACGTTGGCGCCGTCCATCGTGCCGATGGTCAGCGCGCCGTTCATCATGAACTTCATGTTGCCCGTGCCGGAGGCTTCCTTGCCCGCGATCGAGATCTGCTCGGAGATCTCCGCGGCCGGCATAATCATCTCCGCCAAGGAAACCTTGTAATCCTCGATGAACACAACCTTGAGCTTATCCCCGATATCCGGATCGTTGTTAATCATATTGGCGATCGAATGGATGAGCTGGATGGTCTTTTTCGCCACCGCATAGCCCGGCGCGGCCTTGGAGCCGAAAACAAACGTGCGCGGCACGAAGTCCATGCCCGGGTTATCCTTGAGCTTGTGGTACAGCGAGATAATATGCAGAATGTTGAGCATCTGGCGCTTGTACTCATGCAGGCGCTTGACCTGCACGTCGAAAATCGAGTCCATGTTGACCTCGATGCCGTTATGCTCCTTAATATACTCCGCCAGGCGCAGCTTGTTGTCGCGCTTGATCTGGCCGAGCTGGGCGAGCAGCGCCTTATCCTCGCCATAGTTGGCGAGTACCTGTAGCTCGGAGGGGTGCTTGCGGTAGCCCTTGCCGATCTTGCTCTCAATCAGCGCGGCCAGCTTCGGGTTGGCCTCGCACAGCCAGCGGCGGTGCGCAATGCCGTTGGTAACGTTGCGGAACTTCGCCGGATAGATCGTGTAGAAATCCTTGAACACGCGCTCCTTGAGGATGTCTGAATGCAGCGCGGACACGCCGTTGATCGAGAACGAGCCGGCGATGGCCAGATGCGCCATGCGGACGATCCCGTCCGACACGATGGCGAGCCTGGAGATCTTCTGGAAATCGTTCGGGAAGTAGTTCCACAGGTCCCGACAGAAGCGCTCGTTGATCTCGTGGATGATCTGCATGATGCGCGGCATCAGCTCCTGCACGAGCGATACCGGCCAGCACTCCAGCGCCTCGGGCATGACCGTATGGTTGGTATAGGCGACCGACTGGCTGGTGATGTTCCACGCATTTTCCCAGGACATATCGTTATCGTCCATCAGAATACGCATCAGCTCGGGGATGACCAGCGTCGGATGGGTGTCGTTGATGTGCAGCACATGCTTGTGCGCAAAGTTGGCGAGCGTGCCGTACTTGGCCTTGTGCTTGGCACAGATATCCTGCAGCGTCGCCGAAACCAGAAAATACTGCTGCTTCAGGCGCAGGGACTGGCCCTCGCGATGGTTATCCTCCGGATACAGGACCATGGAGATCGTCTCCGCCATGGCGTGCTTTTCCAGCGCCTTGAGGTATTCGCCGGAGGAGAACAGCTTCATATCCAGCGCAATCGGGCTTTTTGCCTCCCACAGGCGCAGGCGCGCGATGTTGCCCGTATCATAGCCCGAGATCGGCATATCATACGGCACCGCCAGCACCGGCGTGTAATCGTGGTATTCCACGACCAGCTTTCCGTTTTCGTCAAAATGGGTATCGATCGTACCGCCGATCCTGACCTCGCGGGTATCGTCCATGGCCGGTATCTGCCATACGTCGCCGGAAGCGAGCCAGGAATCCGGCAGCTCCACCTGCTGCCCGTCCTCGATCTTCTGCTTGAAGATGCCGTGCTCATAGCGGATGGAGTAGCCTGTGCCGCGCACGCCCGTAGTGGCCATACCGTCCATATAGCAGGCGGCCAGGCGGCCCAGGCCGCCGTTGCCGAGGCCGGGGTCGGCCTCCTGCTCGAAGATATCGGCCATCTCGTAGCCCATTTCCTTGAGCGCCGCGGTCAATTCGTCCAGCATGCCCAGATTATAAGCGTTGTTGCGCAGGCTGCGGCCGACAAGAAATTCCATGCACAGGTAATGCACCTGCCGCTCCCCATATTTTTCGACCTCGTTCTGGGTCTGGATCATATGCTCGGTCAGCGCGTCGCGGACAACGAGCGCGCAGGCCTCATAAATCTGATCCTTGGTGGCGTCCGCCACTTCGCAGGCAAAATGCCGCTGCAGCTTGCCGGCGATGGCCTCTTTCAGCGCATTCTTGGTGTACAGGTTCTTTGGCATGGTATCTCTTGTCTCCTCACTTAATTTGCTTTGCGGGTTTTACCACCCCAGGGCAGAGTGGTAAACCTCTATGTATTTATCAGCCGAGCTGCCCCAGCTGAAGTCGCTCTTCATGCCCTGGAGCATCAATTTGTTCCACGCGGGCTTGTTATAGCGGAACACGCCGCAGGCCTCGCGGATCACATGCAGCATGTCATGCGCGTTATAGCTGGCGAAGGTGAAGCCGTTGCCCGTGCCGGCGTAATCGACAAACGCCTGCACGGTGTCCTTCAGGCCGCCGGTCTCACGCACGATCGGGATGGTGCCGTAGCGCAGCGAGATCATCTGCGCCAGCCCGCACGGTTCGAATTTGGACGGCATCAGGAACATGTCGCAGCCGCCGTAAATGCGGTTGGCCAAGTCGCCCGAGAACATGATGGACGCGGAGATCTTGGCCGGATAGCGGCGCTTGGCCTCCAGGAACATCTGCTCGTACCGCCAGTCGCCCTTGCCCAGCACGATCAGCCGCAGGTCGTCGGACAGGATATCGTGCAGCACGGCTTCGATCAGGTCCAGGCCCTTCTGGTCCACAAAACGGGTGACCATGCCGATGACCGGCGTGTTCTCGTCGCCCTCCAGGCCGCAGAGCTTGAGCAGCTCGAGCTTGTTGACCGTCTTGTCCTCCGGATTGCGCGGCCCGTAGTTTTTGAACAGCTTGGGGTCGGTTTCCGGATTGAACGCATCCATATCGATGCCGTTGAGGATGCCGTGCAGCTTGTAGCTGTTCATGCGCAGCACGGAATCCAGGCGGTAGCCATAATACTCGGTCTGTATCTCGGCCGCGTAGGTAGGCGAAACCGTCGTGACCGCGGTGGAGGCCACGATCGCGGCCTTCATCAGGTTGACGTCCCCGTCCATCGCCATGAAGCCGGAGCGGAAATGCGCGTCGTCGATGCCAAGCACATACTCGAGGATCTCGCGGCCGTAGCGGCCCTGGTACTGGATATTGTGGATGGTGAACACGGTCTTGATATTCTCATAGAAGGGGCGCGCGGAGAACATCAGGTTATAGTACACCGGCACCAGCGCGGATTGCCAGTCGTTGCAGTTGATGACATCCGGCTTCCATTCCAGGTCGGGCAGTACCTCGAGTACCGCCTTGGAAAAATAGGCGAAGCGCTCCGCGTCGTCATACTCGCCGTAGACTTGGCCACGGGCGAAATAGTACTCGTTGTCGATGAAATAGAAAGTCACGCCATCCGACTCATAGCGGAACACACCGCAGTACTGGTTGCGCCAGCCCAAGCGCACATAGGCGTTTTTCAGGTAATAAAACTTTTCCCGCCATTCCTGGCCGATCGACGAATACAGGGGGCAGAACACGCGCACGTCGTGTCCCTTTGCCGCGAGGGCCTTGGGCAGAGAGCCCGCGACATCGCCCAAGCCGCCGGTTTTTACAAACGGGGCGCATTCGCTGGTAACGTACATGATTTTCATAAGAGCCGAGCCTCCCCAATAGGCGGCGCGAAAGCGGGGAGAGGCCCCCGCTTCCGTACCTCGGTATTTTCATTATACTAAATTCTGTCTCCCTGCAATATAGGGAAATTCAACGAACATTTCTCGCTTTACAGCCTCATTTTGGCCTTTTTGTCATGGTTTTAACAATTTCTTGATCAAACTGTAGCGTTTTTGGCAATCGTGATCGGGTAGTTCTCATGGCCCATCATGGTGCGTCCGTTGCGGACGATGACGTTGCGATCCGTGATCACATGGCGCAGCGACGCGTCGGACAGGATACGCCCGCCCTCCATGATGATGCAGTCCTCGACCTTTGCGCCCTTTTCGATCACCACGTCGCGGAACAGGATGCAGTTTTTCACATAGCCCTCGATCGTACAGCCGTCCGCGATCAGGCTGTCCTCCACCTCGGCCTTGTCGCCATAATACGCGGGCGCCTCGTCCTTGATGCGGGTCAGGATCGGGCGGGTGCGCAGAAACACCTCGTCCCGCACCTCCTTATCGAGCATATCCATGTTCGAGCGGAAATAATCGAACGTATCCTCGATCTTGACCGCGTATTCGTTGAACAGGTAGCCGGCGACCGTGCCGTCCATCTGCGCGCGGGTCAGGAACTCGCGCTCGAAGTGGATGCAGTTGTGTGTAACGCAGTCGGAGAGCATGTGGATGAGGTACTGGCGGCTCATCACATAGATGCCGAGCGAGGTGTGCTTGCACTTGCCCTCGTTGGAATCGCCCACGCGGATATCGACCGCTTCCTTTTTGCGGTTCAGCTCAACATAGGTCGCATACGGGGAATCCTTCTGCTTCTTGGTGCAGACCATGGTCAGGTCCGCGCCGGATTTGATATGCCGGTCGAGCACGTCGTCCAGCGGGACGTTGGCGACGATATCGCCGTCCGCGACCACAACGTAATCCGCCTTGTTTTTCTGCAGGAAATCGACCGCGCCGGCCAGCGCGTCGATCTTGCCGCGGTACTCGCCGGTGACGAGCGGCGAGGCCTTGCGCGCATACGAATACGGCGGCAGCAGGGTGACGCCCGAGTTCTTGCGGGACAGGTCCCAGTCCTTTGCGTTGCTGATGTGGTCGATCAGGGACTGATACTTGTCCTTCATCAGCACGCCGATGCGGTAAATCCCGGAATTGACCATATTGGACAGCATAAAATCGATGATGCGGTACCGGCCGCCCCACTGCACCGCGCCCACCGTGCGGTGCTCGGTGATCTCACGCAGATCGTTGTCATTGTCAAACGCAATGATGATGCCTAAAACACTGTTCATCATGTCCGCCCCCTTAAATCATGTCCGGCAGGTCTTCGTCTGCCATTTCCTTCGCTGCCAGCTTGGCGCCGCGTCCGATGCGCACGCCCTCTGCGACAACGGCAACGCCCCATTTTTCCACGTCGCCATCCGACGGGCTGCCTCCGACGACCGCGTCCTTGGCGATCACGGCGTTCTCCGCCACGATCGAATACTGCACGGTCGCGCCCTCTTCCACAACCGCGCCCGGCATAAGGATGGAGTACTCGACCTTTGCCCCCCTTGCGATCTTCACGTCCGAGAACAGCACGGATTCGGAAACGTCGCCCGCGATCTCACAGCCCTCGGAAAGCAGCGTGTGCTTGACGACCGCGTCCTTGGCCGTAAAGTGCGGGGGCGAGCCCGTGGTGCGGCCGTAGATCTTCCAGCTATCGTCCTTGAGGTTGAGTCCGGAATTCGGCGAGAGCAGGTCCATGTTGGCTTCCCACAGGGATTCGATCGTGCCGACGTCCTTCCAGTAGCCCTCGAACCGATAGGAGACCATCTTCTCCCCGTTGCCCAGCATGGTCGGAATGATATCCTTGCCGAAGTCGTTGGAGGACTTCTTGTTCTCCTCGTCCTCGATCAGATACTGGCGCAGCTTTTTCCAGGAGAAGATATAAATGCCCATGGACGCCAGCGTGGACTTCGGGTTTTTGGGCTTTTCCTCGAATTCATAGATCGTGCCGTCCGGCTTGCAGTTCATGATGCCGAAGCGGGACGCCTCGGCCAGCGGCACGTCCAGCACCGCGATGGTCGCGTCCGCGCCGGTCTGCTTGTGCTGCTGCAGCATCTTGTTGTAGTTCATCTTGTAGATATGGTCGCCCGAAAGGATCAGCACATATTCGGGGTCGTACTCGTCGATAAATGCGATATTCTGGTAGATCGCGTTCGCCGTACCCTTGTACCACTCGGAGGCCTTGCCCTTCTGGTACGGCGGCAGGACGTACACGCCGCCGCGCAGGCGGTCGAGGTCCCAGGTCTGGCCCGAACCGATATAGGCGTTGAGCACATGCGGCTCGTACTGCGTGAGCACGCCCACCGTATCAATGCCCGAATTGGTGCAGTTGGACAGCGGGAAGTCGATAATGCGGTACTTGCCCCCAAACGGTACCGCGGGCTTGGCGACGTTCTTCGTCAGCACATACAGGCGGCTGCCCTGTCCACCTGCGAGCAGCATGGCCACGCATTCTTTTTTCCGATACATTGATGACTCTCCTTTTTCTGCGGTTTACTCTATATATGCCGTGGGAACGGCATTTTTCCTACTTTTCCCCGTCCGGACGGACAGCCGGCGCCTTTTCCGCCGGTTTGGCGACCGCCTTGGACGTTTTGCCCTTTTGGGCTTCCGCGGCTTTCTTGGCCGCTTCGATCTCGGCCTTGGTGCGGCGCTTGGCGCGCGGCTTGCCCTTGAAGAACAGCACGCCGAACCGCGGAATCTGGATCCTGATGGACTGCTCCTGCCCGTGCAGCGGCTTGTTTTCGCTCCTCACCCTGCCGTTGGACAGGCCGCTGCCGCCGAATTCCGTCCTGTCCGAGGTAAATATTTCCTCATAGCTGCCCGCGAACGGCACGCCGATGCGGTAGACCTCCTGCATCTCCGGCGAGAAGTTGACCACGATCACGATATCGCTTCCATCTGCCGCGATCCGCCGGAACGCAATGATGTTATTGCGGTTGTCCTCATGACTGATCCATTCAAAGCCGCGCCAGTCGGTATCCTGCTCCCAGAGCTGCGGCGTTTCCAGATAGAAATGGTTGAGCGCCTTAACATAGGTCTGCATCTGCTTATGCGCCGGATAATCCAGCAGCATCCAATCCAGCCCGCGCTGATAGGCCCATTCGGAGAACTGCGCGAATTCGCCGCCCATGAACAGCATCTTCTTGCCCGGGTGCGCGGCCATGTAGCCGTACAGCGCACGCAGGCCGCCGAATTTATTCTCATACGGGTCGGGCATCTTGCCGATCAGCGAGGACTTTCCATGCACCACCTCGTCATGCGACAGCGGGAGGATATAATTCTCCGAAAACGCGTACATGAACGAGAACGTGATCTTGTCGTGCATATCCTTGCGGAAGAACGGATCCGCCGAGCAGTAGCACAGCATGTCGTTCATCCAGCCCATGTTCCACTTGAAATTGAAGCCCAGGCCGCCGTCGTAGCCCGGCTTGGTGACCATCGGCCAGGCGGTGGATTCCTCCGCGATCATCATGACGTCCGGATGGTCGGTCAGGATATACTCGTTGAGCAGGCGCAGGAAATCGATGGCTTCCAGGTTCTCGCGGCCGCCGTGGATATTGGGGCGCCATTCATGCTGGCGGTTGTAATCCAGATACAGCATGGAGGCGACCGCGTCCACGCGAAGGCCGTCCATATGGAATTTTTCGATCCAGAACATCGCGGAGGAGAACAGCAGGTTGCGCGTGGACACCTTGCCGTAATCGAACACGCGCGTCCCCCATTCCTTGTGCTCCATCTTGAGCGGGTCGGCGTATTCGTACAGATACGAGCCGTCAAACTCGACCAGCCCGCATCCATCCTTGGGGAAATGCGCCGGCACCCAGTCCATGATGACGCCGATGCCGGCCTGGTGCGCCTTGTCGATCAGGTACATCAGATCCTTGGGCGTACCGTAGCGGCTTGTCGCCGCGAAATAGCCGATGACCTGATACCCCCACGAACCGTCGAACGGGTATTCGGTCAGGGGCATGAATTCGATATGGGTATAGCCCATTTCCTTGACATAGGGTACCAGCTCGTCCGCAAGCTGGCGGTAGGAATAGAAGTTCCCGTCCTCATGCAGCTTCCAGGAGCCGAGATGGCATTCGTAAATATTCACCGGACTGGAGTAGGGCAGATGGCTTTTGCGCCATTCCATCCAGGAGGTGTCGCTCCATTCGTAGCCCTCGATGTCGAACACCTTGGAGGCGTTGCCCGGGCGGGTTTCGGCGTGGAAGCCGTAGGGATCGGATTTATCGAACACATCGCCCGATTTTGCCCATACGCTATACTTATATGCGGCATATTCCGGAACATGCGGGATAAATTTTTCCCAGATGCCCTGCTCGTCCCGCTCCATGTAATCCACTTCACGGTCCCAGCCGTTGAATTCGCCCATGACCGAAACCTTTTCGGCCTCCGGCGCGTAAACACGGAACAGGTATCCTGGTTCGCCGTCCTGCACCAGCGGGTGCGCGCCCATATAGTCATACGCGCGGCAGTCTCTTCCCGAATAGAAGAGCTTACTCCGCTTCCCGCCGGCCGGCGATGCGCTTTTCTTCTTCATATTGCATCCTCTCCCTCTTATAAACCGCTAAAACAAGCCTTTTTCCATTTTTTTACGATTTTTTGTCTATTTCGCTTGTTTTTCCGCAGCAAGCCTGGCTTTAGTTGGATATAGTATACATCAACAGAGAAAAAAAGTCCAGCAATTTTACACAATTACCAGACTTTTTTAATGAAAATTTTGTTCGGTTTCAACAGCTTTTGTCGGGAAATGTTGAGATAATGCACAATATCCCTATGTTCTGTTCAGAAAATGTTCCGGCGTATCATATCCAGCGCGGTGGAGGCCGCCTGCATGCGCACACGGTCGCGCCCGTTCATGGACTTCATCTTACGGGTGTAGTTCCGCCCCTTGTGCCATACGCTGATGTACACCAGGCCGACCGGCTTGTCGTCAGTCCCGCCGCCCGGTCCGGCCACGCCCGTGATGCCCACGCCCACATCCGCGCCCAGCGCCTGCGCCACGCCCGCGGCCATCTGCTCGGCCACCTCGGGCGACACCGCACCGACCGTATCCAGCGTCTCCTTCCGGACGCCCAGCAGGCGCGTCTTGACCTCGTTAGCATAGGAGCATACGCCGCCCAGATAATACACCGAGCAGCCCGGCACGTCCGTGATGCGCTTGGACAGCAGCCCGCCCGTGCAGCTTTCCGCCACGGCGAGCGTCAGGCCGCGCGCCCGCAGTCCGTCGCCCACGACCTGCTCCAGCGAATCCACATCCACGCCGTACACATCCTCGCCCAGCAGGCCGCAGATCTTTTCCACAACCGGCGCGAGCAGCTTTTCGCATTCCTCCGGCGTGTCCGCCTTGGCGGTCACGCGCGCGAAGCACTCCGAGGTCTTGGCGTAGGGCGCGATAGTTGGGTTTTTGCTCTCGGCCATCATGTCGTGCAGAATGGTTTCCATATTGCTCTCACCCAGGCCGAACACGCGGATATTGCGCGAGACGATGCAGCCGCCCGCGAACTTGTACAGGTAGGGCATCGCGCATTCCTTCCACATGGGGTTGCACTCGCGCGGGGGGCCGGGCAGCATGATGACATGCTTGCCATACGCCTCGAACGCGCAGCCCGGGGCGGTCCCCCATTCGTTGACGAACACGGTGCAGCCCTCGGGCAGCCAGGCCTGTTTTTCGTTGTTCGGCGTCATCTCTCGGCCAATGGTCTGGAAAAAGCCCTTGATGCGGTCGAGCGAGGGCTGGTGCAACGCCATCTTTTTCCCGAAGACCGAGGCTAGCGTTTCCTTTGTCAGGTCGTCGAGCGTGGGGCCGAGGCCGCCGGTGGTGATGATGATGTCCGCGCGGTCGCGCGCCGTTTCGACCACATGGCGCAGGCGAGCCGGATTGTCTCCGACCACGGTCTGGTAAAATACGTTGATGCCAAGCTCGCTCAGTCCCTGCGAGATGAGCTGCGCATCCGTGTTGACAATGTCGCCGAGCAGGATCTCGGTTCCGACGGCGATCAGTTCTGCATTCATAACTGCTTCTCCTTTCGCGCCGTAGCGCGCATAAAATCGGTTTGCGTCATTCGGATATCGAAAGGCGGTTCCTACGGAACCGTCTTTCGTATATAGGGGGCTTTTGAAGCCCCCTATACTCACGGCAGATGGATGATCTCCACCCCCGCGACCGCCTCTTCCACCAGCGCGTCCACCTCCAGGCGGCTTTCCGCCTCGAGGATTTTCGGCATTTTGGGCTTGGTGTTCGGGTGCTTGGGGGTGAACACCGTACAGCAGTCCTCATAGGGCAGGATGGAGGTTTCAAAGGTGTCGATCTTACGCGCGATGGTCACGATCTCCTCCTTGTCCATGCCGATGCACGGGCGGAACACGGGCAGCCCGCACACCGCGCCGGTCACGGCCATCGCGGGCATGGTCTGGCTGGCCACCTGGCCGAGCGACTCGCCCGTGATCAGCGCGCCGCAGCCATATTCCACGGCGACCCTTTCCGCAATGCGCATCATGAAGCGCCGCATGATGAGCGTAAACAGCTCCTCATGGCACTTTTCGCGGATCTCCTCCTGGATCCTGGTGAACGGCACCACCATCACGCTCATGCGGCCGCACCACACGGTCAGCTTGCGCCCCAGCTCGAGTACCTTCTCCTTGGCGCGCTCCGAGGTGTAGGGATAGCTGAAGAAATGGATGCCCACCAGCTCCAGGCCGCGCTTGGCCATCATCCAGCCCGCAACCGGACTGTCGATGCCGCCGGACAGCAGCAGCGCGGCCCTGCCATTCGAGCCGATCGGCATACCGCCCGCGCCCGGCTCGGGGCCGGCATGCACAAAGGCGTACTTTTCACGCATTTCGACATGCACGGTCAGGTCGGGGCAGTGCATATCCGGTTTGACCGCCGGAAAACGGTCGGCCAGCTCGCCCCCGACCCGCTGGCTGATCTCGGTCGAGGTCATAGGGAATTTTTTGTCCCCGCGCTTGGTTTCCACCTTAAAAGTCCCTGCCTGCGCAAAGCGCGGCGCCAGATAGGACTGCGCGGTCTCGATCACGCTTTCGAGCGTCTTTTCCGGACACACGGCTGCGCGCGAGATAGTCGCGAAGCCGAATACATGCCGCGCGCAGTCCATGACCGCGTCCGCGTCGGCCTCCTCCGGCACCTCGACGTACACGACCGACTGCCGCATGGAAATCCCACAGTCCGCGACGTGCTTCATGCGCCGCGACAGGTTTTTGAGCAGCCGGTCCTCAAAGGTTTTGCGGTTGAGGCCCTTGAGGACGATCTCCCCGCATTTAAGCAATAATACTTCCTTCATACGATCTCCTTTTATTTTTTATGTATCAAACCCGCTACCGGTCCACCGTGAGCGTGCCGCTCTGCACGTCCATCGCGACCACACGGATTTCCCCGTCTTTCTGCGCCTCAAAATGATACGCGCCCAGCCTGCCGCCATGGTCGCAGACATACCGATAGGCCAATACGGGCTGCCGGTAGCCCTCCTGCTTCACAATCCGCGCGGCCTCATCCACCGGAAACGGCCGCAGCGCCGCGAACCAGACAAACGCAATGAGGAGCAACACGCCGTAAAGCCCTGCCATCCCGCTGGGGGTATACTCCCGCCCGTTCCGGTCCATCAGCAGGATATAGCTCAGGTAACCCACGCAGAGCCAAGCGTCCAGCAGCCAGGGGTACTCCGCAAAAAAGCACGCCAACACCAGCGCCCCGCCGATCCCAGAACCCAGCACGATCGGAAACAGCACCCTGCATCCAACCCTGCCGCCGTAATGCCCGCCAAATGTCAGCCAGCCGAACCACGCAGGCGAGCCACAGTACCGCCGCAAGGCCGTACTGCCGCGCCGGATATTGCCCCGCTTTCATGCGCCCACCTCGGACTGTACGACCGCGCCGGACGAGGCGACCGGCACATAGACCATGAAGCGACGCCCGTCCTTCTCCGCGGAAAATGCGTAGTGGCCAAGCGCTCGGTCCGCCACCGTCGCATTCTCGTAGAACCCCATGCGGCCGCGGCCGTCCTCCTCCCACAGACTGTTGCCGTGCGAAATGCCCTCGTGCGCGAGCTGCTCATACCCCATCCCGCACGCGAGCTGCTCCGCCTGCGCCAGCGGGATGGGCCGCACGGCGAGGAAGTAACCCGCTGTGCAGAGCAGCATGCTCAGTGCAATCAGGAACAGCCCCCGCCCGACGCGCGAGCTGTTCCGGATGGACAACAGCGATTCCAACCCCGCAGCGGCGAACAGGCCGATCGTCAAGCAGCCCAGCAGCAGGCCATGCATCCCCCCATGGATCTGGAGCAGGATCACCGCGACGTCGATTACGGCGCCCGCGATGTGGGCTCTGGGCGATACCGTGGCCGACCACCGGCGATTTTCCGGCTTTTTCCGAAGCTCAACCGCAAGCAGCGCCGCCCCCCATATCACAAGGATCGCAAAAGCGATCTGTCCCCCGCCGAGCAGCGCGCCGCCATACCACACACGGTCCGCCACCGGAAGCGCAACACACAGCGCGGCCAGCAGCGCCACGCTGACCGCGGAAAGTAGCTTCCCTTTCTTTGCCACGGCTGTCCTCCCCCCTTTTCCCCAGGCGACGCGCTTACCGGCGCAGCATCCGCACACCCTTCTGCGCCGCGCGGATAAACGCGTCCACATCTTCGGTTGTATTGCACGGCGCGAACGAGACGCGCAGAGCGCTGTCCGTGCGCTCTTTCGGCAGGCCGAGCGCGCGCAGCACCCCGCTCTGCCTGCCCTTGGAGCAGGCGGACCCACTCGAAACGTACACATCGTCGCTTTCGAGTACGCGCAGCATAACCTCGCTTTTGCAGCCCGGCAGCGACAGGTTGACCACATGCGGGATATCCCCCGCGCCGTTGAACGCCGCGTCCGGCAGGGACGCCGCCACCTGTTCCCTGAGATAAGCCGCGAGCGCTGCCACATACGCATAATCCTCGTCAAAACGCGCCATGCGGATCTCACACGCCCTGGCGAACGCCGCGATATTTGGCAGCGCCTCGGTCCCCGGACGCAGCCCCTTTTCCTGCCCGCCGCCGAACATCAGCGGCGGCAGGCGCAGCCCCTTCCTGACATACAGCGCGCCGATACCCTTGGGCGCGCCAATCTTGTGTCCGGAAACGCTCATCAAATCGCACTTCCACTTTTTAGGCGCGAGGGGTACGCGGCACAGCCCCTGTACCGCGTCGATGTGAAACAGCGCCTGCGGCGCCTTGACCTTGAGCAGCGCCCCCAGCTCGGCCACGGGCTGCACCGTGCCGATCTCATTGTTGACCAGTTGGCAGGACAGCAGGACCGTGTCCTCGGTCAGCGCCGCTTCCAGCGCCGCAGCCGTAATATGGCCGGTCGCGTCCGGCGCGAGGAACGCCACGTCAAACCCCTCGGCCGCAAGCTGTCTGCAGGTGTTAAGGGTGGCCGCGTGCTCGATTTCGGTGGTGATGACACGCCCCTTTTTGTGGCGGTTGAGGTGGGAAACACCGCGCAAGCTGATATTGGTGCTCTCCGTGCCGCAGGAGGTAAAGTACGTCTCCTCCGGCAGGCAGCCCAGCGCTGAAGCGACCGTCCTGCGGCTGTCCTCCAGCAGACGCGACGCTTCTATCCCCATCCTGTGCAGGCTCGACGGATTGCCGAACGCTTCGCACATGGCGCGCAGCGCGGCGTCAGCCGCCTCGGGCAGCACGCGCGTCGTCGCCGCGTTGTCCAGATAATGCATGCTCGTTAACTCCTTATGATTGCTTTACGCAATTATTTTACATCGCCGGCCGGCCTTTTACAAGCCAAAACCCGCAAAATCAGGATTGAAAAGCGTGCTCCCCTATGCTATACTTTATCTGTATGACATGCGGAAAGCATGCGCAAGTGCAAGAAAGGAATGAACTCCTATGCCAGGTAAGGTGATCCTCGGCGCGCAGTGGGGCGACGAGGGCAAGGGTAAATTTATCGATATTTTCGCGGGCAGGGCCGATCTGGTCGTACGCAGCCAGGGCGGCAACAACGCGGGCCACACGGTCGTCGCGGGCGGCGAAAAATACAAGCTGCAGCTCATCCCCTCGGGCATCCTGTATCCGGCGTGCGTCAATGTGATCGGGCCGGGCGTGGTCGTCAACCCCAAGGCGGTCTTGGGCGAAATCGACGGCCTGCACGAAAAGGGCGTTTCGACTGACAAGCTGTTCATCGACGCCCGCTGCCATTGTATCCTGCCGTGGCACCTGGAACTGGACGCGCTGAGCGAGGCCGAAAAGGCCAAGGATGGCACCGCCATCGGCACGACCAAAAAGGGCATCGGCCCGACCTATATGGATAAATCCGAGCGCAGCGGCGTACGCATGCATGATTTTGTCGATCCGGACCGGTTTGAAACCGTCGTCCGCGAGGCGTGCGCGTACAAAAACCGCGTGATTACGGGCGTGTACGGCGGCGAGCCGATCGACGCGGACGCGGTCGTCGCGGAATACCGCGCCTACGCCGAGCGCCTGCGCCCCTATGTGACCGACACCTCGCTCCTGACCTGGGAAGCGGTTCAGGCTGGCAAGGAGGTGCTGTTCGAGGGCGCGCAGGGTACGCTGCTCGACCTGGATATGGGTACCTATCCGTTCGTCACCTCGTCGCATCCGGTAGCGGGCGGCTGCTGCATCGGCTCGGGCGTCGGCCCGACCGCGGTGCGCAGCATCATGGGCATATTCAAGTCCTACACAACCCGCGTGGGCGAGGGTCCGTTCCCGACCGAGCTGTTCGACGACACCGGTGATTACATCCGGAATGCCGGCGGCGAATTCGGCACGGTCACCGGCCGCCCGCGCCGCACCGGCTGGTTCGACGCGGTTGTGGCGCGCTACGCGGTGCGTGTCAACGGCATGACTGAGGCCGTAATCAACAAGATCGACCCGCTGCGCGGCCTGCCCAAGCTCAAGGTGTGCGTGGCCTACCGGCTGAAGAACGGCGAAACCGTCACCGAGCTGCCCGCCAATTTCCTGGCGCTGGACGGCTGCGAGCCTGTGTACGAGGAGTTCGACGGCTTTGACGAGGATATCACGGACTGCCGCTCGTTTGCCGAGCTGCCGCAGACCGTGCAGAGCTACATCCGCGAGCTGGAGCGCCTGATCGGCTGCCCGATCACCATGCTGGGCGTTGGACCGGCGCGCGACCAGGTCATCGAGCTGGCCTGACGGACGCATAATAAAAACGGCTGCTTTCGCAGCCGTTTTCTTTATCCTACCGTTTTTCGCCCGTTTCCTCCTGCACCGTCAGCACATACGAGCCGTCCCGCTCCTCCGGCGCGATGCTGCCCCGGCACTCCCACCGGCCCTGCCGCCCGTCCTGCCTCACCACGCGGTCTGCGCGGCAGACCGGACGCCCGGCCCCGTCATACAGGGTCAGGGTGACCCGCATGCCCGCGCCCTGCTCTGGGGAAAGATGGTCCCGCTCGCAGGAGCGGCCCGCAAAAAACGCAAAAACCGCCAGCAGCGCCGCCGCCAGTATCCTCCTTAACGCTCCGCCGCATGGCGTACGCCGCTTTTCGCCGTTCATCCGCGCCCCTCCTTTTTTTCAGTATAGCATGCTGCAATTATTTTTACAAGATATTTTGCAAGATAAATGATCATGTAAAATGCGCGCGTATATTCACCGCTTCATTGCACTTATAATATGGAGTAAGGGAGTAAGGCGGTGAAAAAATGTTTCAAGTCAAAAAGACGGAATATGTCAACAAAACCTTTCGCATGCCGCGCGAGCTGGTGCAGGAGCTGGAATCGGTCGCGCAGCAGAAGGACGTGTCCCTCAACCAGCTCGTCACCCAATGCTGCCAATACGCGCTTGACCATCTGGATACCGATGAAACCTGAGGAGAGTTTTTATGGAGCTGATCACCGAACGTCTGACGCTGCGCCCCTTCCGTGAGGACGATACCGAGGCCCTCTACGCCTATTCCAAGGACGAGCCGGTCGGCCGGAATGCGGGCTGGAAGCCGCACGAAAGCCTGCTGGAATCGAGCGACATCCTGCACCTTGTCTTTCTTGACCAGCCGAGCGTGTGGGCGGTCGAACGCAGGGGCGACCGCCGCCTGATGGGTTCGGTGGGCCTGATTGCAGACTCCGCGCGGCAGTACGGCTCGGCCCGCTCGCTCGGCTACGCGCTCGGTGTGGATTATTGGGGGCAGGGCTATATGACCGAGGCGGTGCGGGCGGTCCTCCGCTTCGGCTTTGAGCAGATGGCGCTCGACCTGATCTCGGCCACCTGCTATCCGGACAACCCAGCCTCCCGCCGCGTGCTGGAAAAATGCGGCTTTGCATACGAGGGGACGCTGCACCGCGCGGAGCTGCTCTATAACGGCGAGATCAAGGACCACCTGCACTTTTACCTGACGCACGAAGCGGCCGCACGGGCCGGCCTGTGAACAAAAAATAATTTTCGCTTACATTTCCCCACAAAATATGCTATAATCTTATATAGAACAGCCGAGTTTTATAACGCAGAAGTGCGGAACGCTTCCGCATCGGCCATATTTGCGAGGAGGAATAAAATGTATCACACGGGCGAATTCATCGTTTACGGGACCAGCGGCGTCTGTGAGGTGACCGCGGTGGGACAGCCTGCTTTCGCCAGGGACGAGGGCCGCCTTTACTACACCCTCACGCCCGTATACGGCACGGAAACCATCTATATACCGGTCGATTCCCCGGTGTTCATGCGTCCGGTCATTTCCAGGGAGCAGGCCGAAGCGCTGATCGAATCCATCCCCGCTATTGAGGAGGATAGCTTCACCACCCACAGCCTCCGGCTGGCGAGCGAGCACTACCAGGCCGCGCTGCAGAGCCACGACTGTCATGAGCTGGTGCAGCTGATTAAGACGGTGTACGCCAAATCCCGGCGCAACGGCCGGCGCGTCAGCCAAATCGACCAGCGCTACCGCAAGCGCGCGGAAGATCTGCTGCATAGCGAACTGGCGGTCGCTCTCGGTATCCCGCTCAAGGAGGTGCAGCCCTATATCGCCCGCTCAATCGCATCGCACAAGACATGCGTTCACGCATAACAGAAACCCTGCCGCAGCCGCGGCAGGGTTTTTTCAGCGCCGCCCCCGAACAGGACGGCGTTTGTTCACTTTCAGGCTTTTTTGGAGCTTGCGGATGCACCCTCTGCACACCCGTTTGCCCCTGAAATCGACGACCTCCAGCGACTCGCCGCAGAACAGGCATGCCGGCTGGAATTTGGTCAGGCGGATCTCACCGCCCGCCATACTGATCTGCAGCAGGTCGTCGCGCGCGATATCCATAGTCCGGCGCAGCTCCATCGGCAGTACGATCCGCCCCAGATTGTCCACTTTTCTCACAATCCCCGTAGCTTTCATATTTATCACCTTTATCACCCAGTATCAGTATACTGCCCGCGGCTTTATATGTCAATTGCAAACATCTATTTGATAATGCAGTATCAATTCGATTACATTACCCTATACTAAAAGGGTGATGAAAATGATAGCAACAGCCGAACGCATCAAGACGCTGCGTGAAAATTTCGGCCTGTCGCAAGCCGAGCTTGCGGGCCGCCTGGATATCACGCGCTCCAGCGTGAACGCCTGGGAAATGGGCATCAGTGTCCCCAGCACGCAGTATATCGTCGAACTGGCGCAGCTTTTTGGGGTGTCGACCGATTTTATTCTCTGCGTACCGCAAACGCAGACCATCTCCATCGATGGCCTGACGGGCGATGATATCGCCCTGGTCCACCAGCTCGTCACGCACCTCCGGCGCAAAAACCAGCGTCCCGAATGAACGCCGGACGCGGCTCCCCGTCCTCAAAAAACGAAAAAACCGTCACTTTCGTGACGGTTTTCCACTGGTGGGGTTGGCGGGGCTCGAACCCACGACCTCTCGCGTGTGAGGCGAACGCTCTGACCAGCTGAGCTACAACCCCATTCATTTGGTTACCTGATTATTATACCAGAACAGGACGGGGTTTGCAAGCCTTTCTGCGGTCAAGTTTTATTGTTTTTATCCAGCCTCCCCATCAGCGCCACGATCAGGGCAATCACGATCAGCACGGTAAAAATACCCGCCATGCCCTGCCCGAGTAGGGCAATCGCCGTCCATACAGCTTCATTCATCCTTTACGCGCCCCTTTCTCACATGAAAAATCCAAGGATCACGCCGCCGGCCACGACCGAGGCGATCTGACCCGCGACGTTCGCGCCCACCGCGTGCATCAGCAGGTGGTTGGTGCAGTCGGCCTGCATGCCGAGCTTCTCGATCACGCGCGCGGACATGGGGAAGGCCGATATGCCTGCCGCGCCGATCATGGGGTTGACCTTGTTTTTGCAGAACAGGTTGAGTACCTTGGCAAACAGCACGCCGCCGATTGAATCCAGCACGAACGCGATCAGCCCCAGACACAGGATGAGCAGCGTTTCTTTTGTCACAAACTGCGCCGCGCGCATGGAGAACGAGATTGTAATGCCCAGCAGCAGGGTAATCAGGTTGGCCAGCTCATGCTGCGCGGTTTTGGACAGGCTCTCCAGCACGCCGCACTCGCGGATCAGGTTGCCGAACATCAAAAAGCCCACCAGTGACACGGACGCGGGCGCGACCAGTCCGGCGACGATCGACACCACAATCGGGAACAGGATGCGCGTGCGGCGGCTGACCTGACCGGCCGCGTAAGGCATTTTCATCGCGCGTTCCCTCTTTGTCGTCACCAGCTTGATCGCAAACGGCTGGATGATCGGCACCAGCGCCATATAGCTGTACGCCGCAACCGCAATCGCGCCGACATAGCGCGAGCCGAGCACCTGCGACACCAGGATCGAGGTCGGCCCGTCCGCCGCGCCGATGATACCAATGGAGGCCGCGTCGATGATGTCGAAGCCCAGCAGCGCGGCCGCGATGATGGTCAGGAAAATGCCGACCTGCGCCGCCGCGCCGAACAGGAACAGCTTGGGGTTTGCCAACAGCGGGCCGAAGTCGATCATCGCGCCGATGCCGATGAACAGCAGCAGCGGGAACGCCTCGCTCGCCTCGATGCCGGCTTCAAACAGCCATTGAATAATGCCGTTTGTCTCGCCCACGCCTTGCGTCATCTGGTCGATCACGCCGGAAAGCGGCAGGTTGACCAGGATCGCGCCGAAGCCCATGGGCAGCAACAGCGACGGCTCATACTGTTTTTCGATCGCCAGCCAGATCAGGAACCCACCGACGCAGTACATCACCACCTGCTGCCAAGTGATCGAAAGCAGGCCCTCATACAAAAATTCCACGTTATCGCCCCCTATACATAATATATGGCAGAATCTCCATTCCAGACGCCGCTTTCCGGACCTGGGATGCCTCTGGGAAAGACAAACAGACCTGCGTCTTCCCACAGGAAAACGCAGGTCTGGTCATTTCAGGCAACAGCCAGAACGGGATCGCACGCCCCGCCATGCTTGTTGGCGCTGCCGCGCGGCATGCCGCGCCGACTACTCCCCTTTGTTTAAGGATATCTTACCATCGGGCCCGCTGGGGTGTCAAGCGGAAACCCGCAAAGGATTCGCTAAGGTTTATCGGGTCAGTAGCCAAAGGCACCATCCTCCTGCACCCACTTGCCGTCTGCGCCGCGGTACAGGGTGAACGAGTAACCGTCGGCCTTGTCGCGCCATGCGCCTTCGCCGAAGCGCGCGTCGCCTATGACGGTAATTACATTGTCGATCGTCAGGCCGTCCTCCTGCACGTTGTCCCGCAGCACGCCGCTTTCCATAATGTTTTCCGACCATGCACGCTCGCTGGCCGGATCATAGCGCAGGTTTTCGACCGAAAACCCATTTGCCGCCGTGTAATCGCGCACGGCCTGGTACGCGGCCTCAATCTCATCCGGCGGGAACCGCGCTTCAAAGCTGCCGCGGTGCCGTTCCCAGGCCGCGCGCGCGATATCGTTGCCCGCAACCGCGTTTTCCACCTCCTGCGGCGACCAGCGCCACTGCAGGTCCAGTTCATGCAGGATATTCTCGGCATATGCGCCGTCCGACAGGCTAAGGTAATACGCCAGCTCCTCCACGGTGCAGCCGGAAAAATCGTTTGTTTCCTTGCGCATCATGTAGCTGTACGGATCGAATTCCCAACCCGAGCCGCCCGCCGTGTCCAAAGACCACCAGACCGGCAGGTAGATGGGCTGCACCGCATCCCCCAGCCGCACGGCCCTCATGCCGACGCGCACCTGACCGCCGTCCGCAAAGGTATAGACCCAGCTTTCGCCCTGCTTCACCGGATGCACAATGCGGTCGCCCGCCGTGCCGCCCGACAGGCCGAGCGTCCATTCCATCGCCCGCGCCGGATCGCGCAGGGCGGTGAGCGAAGCGTTCGCCAGCAGGGCGCGCACCCGCGCTTCGCTGAACTCCGGCAGGCCCAGCCCGCTGTTGTCGTACCGCAGCAGGAAGCGTTCGAGCGAATCGGTCGGCGTGGTTTCATCCAGCAACCACTCCTGTCGGGTCAGGTGATAACCGCCCTTGTCGGAGGCCTCCAGCGCCTCCACCGCGCGGTATGGGCGGTGCTGCCTGTCCCACAGCTCATACGCCACCGTCGCGCTGCCGCCGTCTATCCCGACCGTGTCACGCTCGGTCCAGATCGTGCTGTCGTAGTCCCGCGTATAGCGCGCAAGCCCATCCAGAAACGCCACACCGTTCAGATAGGTTTCCATGCGCGCCCGCCGCTGGGCTTCGTCCGGCGCATGGATGGTAAGCGAGCCGCCGTCCAGCGCCCACGCGGCCTGATCCATCTCCTGATACGCGGCCGCGATGTCCCTGTCCTGCGTATCATACTGCACGTCGGACGCAAACGTCAGGTAATAGGTCAGCCCGTCGCGCTCGGCCAGCGTCTTGCTGGGTACCGGCCAGTCCTCGCCAAAGGTAGATTGCAGATAGTCTGTCGCTTCTACGGCAAGCATCATCACCGTACCCGCCCCATACGGGTCGGAGGTCGCTTCCGGCCACGCGTTTTTCAGGCCGAACATGGCGCAGCCATCCTTCTCGGTTACATACCCCTGCCCGACAAAGCACGCCGGCAGGGTGAGGGTATAGCCGTAGACGTCGTTCACATAAGCGGTGGAGTCGATTGTGCGGCTGGCTTCCGCCGCGCCGCCCGCTATGCGGAATACGAATGCGGCGGTATGCGCCGTTCCATCCGCCGCCGTGTAGGACACGGTCACGCCGCGGTACACATCAGCCGGCTGCGTCGAGGACAGCGCCTCCGCCGTGATATGTTCCACGGGATAGCTGTACGACATGCTGGACGCTCCGCCCGTATAGGAAAAGCTGTCCGTTTCGGTCACCCGCTCGTCGTACTGGCGCGCACCGTCCTCACGGACGACCGCGTCCGCAATCGTGACCTCGCCAGCCGGCGCGGGGTCGAACAAAAGCTCGATGGTGTCGCCTGCCCGCAGCAGCGGGATGCTGCCCGCGGCGTTGCGCACCGCCTGCTCGGTGGTCTCGCCCACGGGCAGGCTTACCCCGCCCCCCGTGGCGGCAAAGCCCCCGTCAAGCGGTTCCGCCAGCCCGACCGGCAGCCAATAACCCTCGGTCTTCTCCATGCGCACATCAACGGACGGGCTGCCGTCGATGAAGTGCAGGCGCACGACGGCTTCGGTATCCGTCTGCGAAATCAGTTCGGCGGTGAGCCATGTCCGCATCCGGATGTATGTTGTGTTGCCTTCCATCTCTTCGTATGTTTCACCGAAATAGCCGAAGATATTTTCGATTGCGGTCAGCGGCTGTTCCAGATCAGTGATCGGGCCGCCATTATAAAACGAGGCATTAACTACCGTTTCCCCGGTATTGCCGTATTGCAGGTCGGGCCAGGGCAGGCCTGAGTCATAATACAGGCCAAATATCTCACGCATGGTATAGCCCGCGTCCTGTCCTGCCAGCTGATCCTGTATGAACGACAGGTGATCGTCACACCGCTGCATTTTGGAAATGACCCTGCGGCCGTTTTCCTCACCGGCGGTAATTGCAATCGCGGAGCGGTAATCGGTCGTGCCGCCGCCGTACATCTGGAACACCGCGACACAGGTATTTGCCTCCTCGGTCGGTACGATCACATAATTGCGGTAGGAAGGCGACGAGCCGCCGTATTTGGTATACCATACGGCGTTTTCGTCCTCGCTGCCGGCAAGGTGCTGCTGCTGCCGCACCAGCGCCTGCTGCTCCTGTTCGGACAGCACCGGATACAGCGGCCACACCGACTTATATGCCACCGCGCGCGCGTACTGCTGCGCGAGGTCGGCGGCGGTACGGGCGTTTTCCCCGCCGCCGTAGGTATAGTCCTGCGGCTGACCGGCCGCCATAATGATACTGAGCTGTTCGCCATTGTCAAAGGTATGCCGCACCTCGGCCAGGTCGTTTTCACCGTCGTTGGTCACGTCCCAGCGGCGGACGACCTCCGTGCTGCCGCCGGACAGCCGCAAAATCTCTCTGCACTGCTCCGCAGCGTCGTCCGATGCCGTCCCAGTGTTTTCCGGCAGGCCGAGGTCGTTTTCGTACAGGATGCGGAATTCTTCCAGCGAGGTCACGCCATCCCGTGCAACCGGCTTTGCGCTTTTCATCATCCATTTGCCGTCCATATCGCGTTGAAAATCCAACTGCTGCACCGCCCGATAGGGGATGTTTCCCTGTTCCTCTATCAGCAGCAGGTCAGCTACGGCATAGGTTTCCTCCCCGCGCAGCACCGCTGTGCTGGCAAGCAGCTCCGCTTCGCCGTTGATATGCTCGTGTATCTGCGCTGCCCACCATTCCGCAATCTCCAGCCGCGTTTCCTCTGTCAATTTTTCCTTACTCTCTCCTACCGACACCGCGCATCCGAGCGAGGCGACCAGCACCGCCGCAGCCACAATGAGCGCAGCGCCGCGCTTTTTCGCGCGCTTGTCGAACAGCCCTTCAAAGCGGCGCATGAGCGTTTCCTTATCCCCCGTGAAGCACGACACCAGCGCCCGCCGCTGCGCCTGTGCCTGCGCGGACCGCAGGATGGTTTCCCCGTAAGCGCGACGCTGACTCCCGTCCATACCGCGCACCACCGCGTCGTCGCACGCCAGCTCGATATCCTCCTGTGCAAAGCGCGTCAGCAGGCGCACCAGCGGATTGAACCAGTGTACCGACCGCGCCGCCACCAGCAGCAGCTTGAGCCACAGGTCGCCACGCTTATAATGCGTCAGCTCATGCCGGAAGATGAACATGGCGTCCTCTTCGGACAGGTCTTCCTGCGGCAGCCACAACACCGGCTCGGCAAATCCCGCGAGCATCGGACAGTCCGCCGCACCGCTCACACACAGCGGAATGGCGCGGCGGATGCCGAGCGAGCGCTTCTGCTCCTCGAAAATGCCGTGCAGCGCCTCGCTCTGCACATCCGCGGAAGCTTCCTTCAGGCGCCGGATGTAGCGGCGGTAATCCCGCGCCTGCCAAAACACGTTGTACAGCACGCCGGTCAGCCAGACCAGCGCCAGCACACCGTCCACATGAATGGCGCTTTTCCAGTTCTCCTGCACCTGTACGCTCTGCGTAAACTCGCTTTCGGTCATCCACGCGCCTCGCGGCAGTGCGGGCTGCGCCACACCGTCCTGCGCCGCACCCGCCGCCTGCGTCTCATCCTGATGATAGGTCACATACAGCGTCCTCTCGGGCGGCGTGAGCTGTATGGGCGGGTCGGGCAGCGTGAGCTGCACCGGAAAGAGCAGCCGCACCGCCAGCAGCGCCCAGATCACGCAGACCGCCCGCGCCGGATAGCGTTTTTTCAGCGTCCTGCGCAGCAAAAACAGCGCGAGCGCGACCGCCGACACCGTCAGGCCGGCCTGCGCCAGCCCCAGCAGCAATTCATTCTGTGCCATATCCTACCCCTCCTGTCCTTACCGCCCCTGCGCGTCCAGAAAGGCACGCAGCTCGTCGATATCCCGCTCGGTCAGCGCGCCCGCGTCCGACAGGCTCGCCACCAGATTTTTCACCGAGCCGCCGCACAGGCGCTGCACAAAGCTGCGGCTCTCCCGCTGGAGGTATGCCTCCTCCCGAACGAGCGGCGTATAATAGTTCTGCCGCCCCTGCTTTTCGCACCGCAGGAAGCCCTTTTCGCACAGTCGGGAGAGGAAGGTCAGCACGCTGGTCGGCTTCCACTCCTTGGGCGCGTTCTGCTGCACCTCGGCCGCGGTCACCGGCGGCTGAAGCGCCCAGATCGTTTGCATGACCTCCAGCTCCGCATCCGGCAGGCGTTTGATTTCGTCCATAGTCCCACCCCTTTTTCTACGGTTGTAAAACCTTTTTCCAGCCTTATTCTACATCAGTAGAATTTTCCTGTCAAGTCATACTTTGTTTACAGTTTGGAACATTGACAGCCCTCCGGTTTTACGGTATGCTAATAGTGTCCTGATATGGACAAAAGCCATATTTTTACGGATCAAGGAGCAAGTATCATGCGTAAATCGACAGCGCTTGGTTTTGCGCTCTGCGGCACCCTGCTGGTCATTCTCCTGTTCATCGCGGGGCGCATGCTGTACATCAAATTTTATCACCAGTCCTTTACCGATATCGCGGGCAAGGGCGTGCAGGCGTCGCTGATGCTGAGCGAAAACGACACCTCGCTCCCCGCAGTGACGGATGAAAAACAGATCGCTTCCTATACCGACCTGCTCGGCGGCTACACCTATACGCCCTATCCGCATTTTTTCCAGCCCGGCGATGATAAGCTGACCGCCAACCGCCTGACCGTCACCTTTGAAAACGGCAGCTCAATCAGCGTCAACGCGGACGGCTTTGTGTTTGTAGACGGCAAGCTGCGCGGCATCGAGGGGGGCCGCGGGCAGGAATTTTATCACAAGCTGTATATCCTGTTCTATCCGAACGCGACATAGGAAGAGAGGTGCGGAATGAAAAAGGCGGTATGCCTCCTGCTGGCGCTGCTGGGTACGGCTGCGCTGCTGGCCGGTTGCGCGCAGGCCGTTTCGGTCGGCGTGATCGGCGGCGCAGACGGCCCGACGGAGATCATTGTTTCCGGCCCGCGCGCGGAATAGGCTGAAAACCGGACGTCCCGTTTCCGGAACGGGCCTGCATTTTTCATATTTGGGGGAATGGACAAGATGAGGGAGCTGCTTCTGGATGCGGAAACCCTGTATACGCGCGCGCAGGCGCATGACGCGCTGGCAAAGGCGTTCGGGTTTCCGGCCGATTACGGGCGCACGCTGGACGCGCTTTACGACCTGCTGACCGCCTGCCCGCCCGCGCGGCTGACGCTGCGGCACGCGGAAAAGCTGGTTGACAACATGGGGAACTACGGCGAACTGCTGCTGCGCGTCCTGGCGGACGCGGCGGCAGAGAACCCGTCGTTCGTGCTTTCGGCCGAATAAAAGCAGCGTCCGGACCTGCGGGTCCGGACGCTGTTTTCACAGTCGCCTGCCGTTGTATTTCTGCGCGGCGGCGGCGCAGCCTTCCGCAATGATGCAAGCCGCGGCCTCCACCGCGTCCGCGCAGGCCTTGTCGATGGCTTTCTGCTCGTCCGCAGTGAACTTGCCCAGCACCCAGGCCGCCAGGTCGTAATCCGGATGCGGCTTTTTGCCCACGCCGATCTTGACGCGCGGGAAATCCTCGCTGCCCAGATGGTAGATGATGTTCTTCAGCCCGTTCTGCCCGCCCGCGGAGCCTTTCGCGCGCACGCGCAGCGTACCCACGTCGAGCGACACGTCGTCCGACAGCACGATGATGCGTTCGGGCGGTATCTTGTAAAACGCCGCCGCGTCGCGCACCGCCTCGCCGGACAGGTTCATGAACGTCTGCGGCTTCATCAGCAGCACGCGGCTGCCGCCGAGCGCGGCCTCGCCCACCAGAGCCTTGAATTTCATGCGGTCGATCCTCCGTCCGCTGCGCGCGCACCAGCCTTCGAGCGCGCGGAAACCCGCGTTATGCCGCGTGTTGTCATATTTGCTGCCCGGGTTGCCCAGGCCGACGACCAGCCATTCCACCGGCCCCGCCGCCTGCGCGGCTTTCTGCTCGTCCAGCTTTTTGAAAATATCGAATACTGACATGGTCCTTCTCCAAACAAAACGCCTCCCCCGACGGGAGGCGTCTGCTGTTTTTTATTCTACCGACAGGATATAATAGTACACCGGCTGTCCGCCGTCGATGACCGAGATCTCCATATCCTTGTTCTCGCGGCGCAGCAACGCCTCCACCTCGGCGGCCTGCTCCGCGCTGACGCCCTCGCCGTAGATCACGGTGGCGAACGCGCTGTCGTCGGTCACCATCTCGCGCACCAGCTTTTTAAGCACCACGCTTTCGCGGCCGCTCGCGCACAGCCTGCCTTCACACAGAGACAGGTATTCGCCCTGTTTGATTTTCTTTCCGTCGAACTCGCTGTCGCGCGCGGCGTAGGTCACCTGTCCGCTGCGCACCTGCGCCGCCGCGTCGGCCATCGCCGCCGCGAGGCCGCTGTCCTGCTCGCTGTCCAGATCGGCGGCGAGCATCGCGGAAATCCCCTGCGGAATGGTTCGGGTCGGCACGACCACCAGCTTTTTGCCCTCCGCCAGGTGCGCGGCCTGCTCCGCCGCCATGATGATGTTTTTATTGTTGGGCAGCACGAACACGGTTTCCGCCGGCACCGCGTCCACCGCACGCACGATATCGTCGGTCGAGGGGTTCATGGTCTGGCCACCCTGCACGACCATGTCCACGCCCAGGTCAGTGAACACATTTTTCAGGCCGTCGCCCGCCGCGACCGCGACAAAGCCGTATTTTTTCTCCGGCGGGGCGATCACGCGCTCGGCCGGCGCGTCCGCCGTACCCTCGATCACCTTGGCGGTGTGCTGCTCGCGCATGTTCTCGATTTTGACCGTGAGCAGCGGGCCGAATTTCAGCCCCTCCTCCAGCGCTCTGTTCGGTTGGTCGGTATGCACATGCACCTTAACGATGTCGTCATCCTCCACTACAACCAGCGAATCCCCAATATCGCTCAGGATCGCGCGCAGGCGGCCGACGTTGCGGGCCTTGTCCTTGCGCGCGGCAATGAACTCAGTGCAGTAGGTGAACGTGATCTCCTCGTCCGCAATGGCGGCGAAGTCCGCGGCGGCCTTCGCCGCCGGCTGCGCGGCCGCGCGCTCCTTGCGGACGCCACGCAGCCCGTCCAGCATGCCCTCCAGGATGGTCAGGAAGCCGAACGCACCCGCGTCCACCACGCCCGCCTTTTCCAGCACGGGGTTCTGGTGTACGGTTTCCGCGAGCGCCTCCCGCCCGCGTTCGAGGACTGCGCAAAGCACCTGCTCTGCGGACAGCGCCGAATCGGCCTGACAGGCCTCGACCGCGTGCTGGGCGGATACGCGCGACACGGTCAGGATCGTACCCTCGGCCGGCTTCATGACCGCCTTGTAGGCGGTGTCCACGCCCTCACGCAGCGCGAGCGCCAGCGCACGCCCGTCCACCTGCTCCGCCTCGCGCAACTTTTTCGCCATGCCACGGAACAGCAGCGACAGGATAACGCCCGAATTGCCGCGCGCGCCGCGCAGCAGCGCGGAGGCGGCCGTGTCCGCAGCCTTTGCCAGCGTCGGCTCCTCCAGCTTGTCCAGCTCGGTCATGGCGGACGCCATGGTCATGGACATATTGGTGCCTGTATCGCCGTCCGGTACGGGGAACACATTCAGTTCATTGGCGCGCTCCTTGTTTTCCGCAATGGCGAGCGCGCCCTCGATCACCATGGATTTGAAAAGCGCGCCGTCTATTTTCTGATCTGCCATATGCATACTCTCCCTAATCTCTGTTTTCAGACCGCGTCCGCGCCCCGCGAACGGCGGCGGTATGGGGATACAGGGGTCTGCACCCCCTGCTTATCAGTCCGCGCGAATGCTCTCCACATAAACGTCCACGTTTTTTACGTCTACACCGGTCAGACGCTCCACATGGTAGCGCACCTCGCCGATGATCGAGCGGCACACGGTCGCGATGTTCACCCCGTGTTCCACCGCGATGTGCAGGTCGATATCGACGCCGCCGTCCGGTGCCTCGGCCACCTTAACGCCGCGGGACTGGTTCTCCCGTCCGAGCAGGTGCGCCAGTCCGTCCGACATCGAGCGGATGGTCATGCCCTTCACTCCAAAACAGGAGGAAGCCGCATAGCCCGCGATGCCGGCCAGCACTTCGTTTGTGATTTCGATATATCCAAGATCAGTCTTGATCGTCATAGAAAACCCTCCCTGTGATTGGTTGGCTGTCTGGTTACTTACCTTATATTTTATATCAAATGCCCTGTAAATACAAGCAAAATGCGGAAAGCATGTCATGAATCTATAAATTTCCGGCAACAATAGAAACAAATGTTTGCTTTTCCCGCCATAATACGGTATAATGAAGAAAATGCGAACGTATGTTCCTTTCAGGCAAGGTGTGAAGGAGTGCAGACCCCATGAAAAAAATTTCCCCAAAACAGCAGCGCATCCTCGATTATATCAGCGAATTCTCCCTGGAGCATGGCTACCCGCCCTCCGTGCGAGAGATCTGCGCTGAAATGGACCTGCGTTCCCCCTCGACCGTACACGCGCATCTGAAAAAGCTGCAGGAGGCGGGCTATCTCGAGCCGAGCGACCATAAATCCCGCGCGCTGACGCCGGTCAGCGGCCCGTCCATGGTGCCGCGCGTCCCCATCCTCGGGCGGGTAACGGCCGGCCTGCCCATCCTTGCGGTGGAGGAGCATATCGGATACGTCCCGTTCGAGCCGGCGGCCGGCGGCGGGGAATACTATGCCCTGCGCATCCGCGGCGATTCCATGACCGGCGCCGGCATCCTGGACGGCGACCTCGTCATCGTCCGGCAGGACGCGCAGGCTCGCAGCGGCGATATCGTCATCGCCCTGCTGGAGGACGAGGCCACCTGCAAAACGCTGAACCTCACGCAGGACGGCGTATGGCTGATGCCGGAAAATCCGGCCTACCCGCCTATCAACGGTACGGGCTGCCAGATCCTCGGCGTGGTCAAAGCGGTCTATCGGGAATATTAAGGAGCGACGCCTATGCCGGCACTGGACGACAGCATCCAATTCGTCAAGGGCATCGGCCCGAAAAAGGCGAAGCTGTTTGAAAAACTGCACATCCGCACCCTGCGCGACGCGCTTGAGACCTATCCGCGCGACTATGAGGACCGCACCCGCATCACCCGCATCGCGGATATCGGCGCGGAGGACAAATACACCGTCCGCGCGGTCGTGGGTACCGAACCCAAGCTCAGCCGCATCCGCAAGGGGCTGACGCTGGTCAAATGCACGATTTTTGACGAGTCCGGCTTACTGCACGTCACCTGGTTCAACAACCCTTACGCCGCCGCGCTGGTGCGCGCGGGGCAGGAATATGTGTTTTACGGCCGCATACAGGGCTTTGGCCGCGCGCGGACGCTCATTTCGCCCCAGTCCGAAAAGGTCGCGCCGGACGCGGACCACCCAGGCCGCATCGTGCCGGTCTATCCGCTGACCGCAGGGCTGACCCAGCGCGACCTGGAGCGCGTGACCGAAGCCGCGCTCGCCGCCGTGCCGGGCGGCTGGCCCGACCCGCTGCCCGAGGTGCTGCGCGCCAAATACCGCCTGCCGGACGCAGCCGACGCGCTGGCCGCCATCCACCGCCCACAGACAGCGGACGAAGTTGCCGAGGCGCGCCGCCGCATGGTGTTCGAGGAGCTGTTCCTGCTGTGCTGCGGCCTGCAGCAGCTCAAGGAGCGCCGCCGCGCCGATTCCGGCATCCTTTTCGCGCAGAGCGGGCTGGACGCCTATCTGGACGCGCTGCCTTTCGCCCCCACGGGCGCGCAGCGCCGCGCGATCGGGGAGGTCGCGGCGGACTGCGCCTCCGGCAGGCCGATGAACCGGCTGGTGCAGGGCGACGTCGGCTCGGGCAAGACGGTCGTGGCGGCAGCGCTGTGCGCGCTGGCCGCGCAGAACGGCTGGCAGGCCGCTTTCATGGCGCCGACCGAGATCCTCGCCGTCCAGCACGCGGAAACGCTCGCCCCCCTGCTGGGCCGGCTGGGCATTTCCTGCACCCTGCTCACCGGCTCGATGACCGCGGCGCAGAAGCGGTCCGCGCTCGCCGCAATCGAAACCGGCGCGGCGCAGGTCGTGGTCGGCACGCACGCGCTCATCCAGCAGGGCGTGGCCTTTCACCGGCTGGGCGCGGTCATTGCGGACGAGCAGCACCGCTTCGGCGTGGCACAGCGCGCCGCGCTTTCGGCCAAGGGGGAAACGCCGCATGTGCTGGTCATGTCAGCTACGCCCATTCCGCGCACGCTCGCGCTCATTCTGTACGGCGACTTGGACGTATCCGTGTTGGACGAGTTGCCGCCCGGCCGCAGTCCGGTCGAGACCTACGCGGTGGGAGAAAATATGCGCCGGCGCATCACCGCCTTTATCGACAAGCAGATTGCGGCAGGCGGGCAGGCCTACGTCGTCTGCCCGCTGGTCGAGGAGGGCGAATTAAACCTCAAAAGCGCGGAGCAGCACGCAAAGGACCTGCAGGCCGCCCTGCCGCACCGCCGCGTTGCCGTGCTGCACGGCCGCATGAAAAACGCGGACAAGGAGCAGGTGATGCGCGATTTCGCCGCGCGGCAGTATGATATCCTGGTTGCCACGACCGTGATCGAGGTCGGCGTGGACGTGCCGAACGCCAACCTGATGGTAGTGGAGGACGCGGACCGCTTCGGCCTGTCCCAGCTCCACCAGCTCCGCGGGCGGGTCGGGCGCGGGCCGCGGCAGTCCTACTGCGTGTTTTTCGGCGCGGACAAGGGAGAATCTGCCCGCGAACGCCTGAAAATCCTGTGCCGGACCGGCGACGGGTTCGAGATCGCGCGCGCCGACCTCGCCCAGCGCGGGCCGGGCGACTTTTTCGGCCGGCGGCAGCACGGCCTGCCTGCGCTGCATGTTGCTGATCTCGCGGCCGACCTCGCACTCATGCAGTCCGCCCGCGAGGAGGCCGAGGCCATTCTTGCCGCCGATCCGCGTCTGGAGGGCTATCCAACCTTATCTGCGCGCGTGCAGCGCATGTTCGCCGCACGGGACGACGAGGTGTTCAACTAAAAGGGCGGAAGCCGCTATGGCTTCCGCCCTTTTTCCGTTTATGCCCTTATGCGTCCTCTCCGCCCGCCGGCTTTTCCCGCCGCTCGGAGAGCACTAGGCCGGCCAGCGCCAGCACGGTGCCCAGCCACATGATTGGCGTCATAGTTTCGTGCAGGATGAGCGCCGAGCTGATAATGGTGATCACCGGCGTGGCATAGATGTACGCGCTGGTCTTGACCGGCCCCAGCAGGAACACCGCCCGGTTCCAGGTCACAAAGCAGGTCGCGGAGGCCAGCAGGCCGAGGAAGAGCAGGTTCGCGACGTGAAGCGGCTCGGTCCATGCAGACAGCAGCGCGGGAAAGCCCTCGAGCAGGGCGGGCACCAGCAGGAACAACAGGCCGTAGCCGAAAATGCGGCAGGTCAGCGGCACGGTGCGGTAGCCCATCGCGCCCAGCTTGCGCACGATCACCGAATACACGCCCCAAACAAACGCCGCCCCCACGCCGAGCAGTACGCCGCGCGGGTCGAGGTTCAGCTCGCTCACCCCCGCCAGCGACGTCATCGCCACACCCGCTATCGCGCACACAAAGCCGAGGAAAAACCAGCGGCTGAGTTTCTCGCGCAGCACGACCGCCGCGACCAGCGCGGTGAACAGCGGTGCCGCCGCCACGATCACGCCGACCAGGGACGCGGAAATATAGGTCAGCGCGATATTCTCCATCAGAAAGTACAGCGACACGCCGGTCAGCCCCGCCAGTGCGAACAGCAGCTCATGCTGCCATTTCTGCGGCCTGACGAGCCCGCGCCCTGCGGCGAACAGCGCTACAAAGCCCAGCCCGAAGCGGGCGACCATGATTTCCAGCGGCGTGAACGCGCGCAGCAACACCTTGGTCGAAACAAATGTCGTACCCCATACCAGCACAGTCAGCATAGCGAGCAAATGCCCCTGCAGCCTGTGATTTTCCCTCATGGTATCCCCCTCTCTATGCAGCGGTCGCGGCCATCCGCGCCCCGGCGGGCTCAGCAGATAAAGCCCCCGCCGATCACAATATCGTTGTCATAAAACACCGCGCTCTGCCCCCTTGCGGGCGCGCGGACCACGTCCTCGAACATGATGCGCGCGCCGCCGGCCTCCGGATAAACCAGCGCGCGGTCGCTGCGCCTGGAAAAGCGCACGCGCACCTCGCAGGGGAACGCGCCGTTTTCCGCGTATTCGGGCGCGATGTAGTGTACGTCGCGCACCTTGATTTCCTTTTCGAACACGTCCTCGAGCGACAGCACCACCTCGTCGGTCTCCGGCCGCAGCGCGTGGACGAACAGGCGGCCTGCCGCAGCCACGCCCAGCCCCTTGCGCTGGCCGACCGTATAGCAGTGCAGCCCCTTGTGCCGCCCCAGAACATTGCCCGCCTCGTCCACAAAATTGCCCGGCGGGCAGGCCGCGCCGTGGCGCTCGAGCCAGCCCTGCACATCCCCGTCCGGAATGAAGCAGATATCCATACTGTCCGGCTTTTCGGACACGGACAGGCCGATATCGCGCGCCGCAGCGCGGGTTTCGTCCTTACCCGCGCTTTCCCCCAGCGGGAACAGGCAGCGCGCGACCGTCCGCCGCGGCAGGCGGTGCATCATATAGGTCTGATCCTTTTCCGCGCGGGCGCGCAGCAGGAGCGCGCGCCCCTGCGCGTCCCGTCCGGTGCGGGCGTAGTGGCCGGTGGCGACATAGGGCGCGCCGATCTCATCCGCATAGTCGGTCAGCGCACGGAACTTGACCAGCGGGTTGCACACCACGCACGGGTTAGGCGTGCGCGCGGTGCGGTAGCAGTCCACGAAATAGGCGCACACCTGCTGCTCGAACGCCTCGCGCCGGTGCGCGACGTAAAGCGGGATGCCCAGCTCGTCTGCCGCCTGCTGCGCGGCCTCCGTGCCGCCCAAACCGACCTCCAGGAACAGCCCGTATACCGCAAAGCCCTGCGCGCGCAGGCGCGCCGCCGCGACCGCGGAATCCACGCCGCCTGATAATCCTAACACAACTTTTTCCATCATTCTTGTAAAATCTCCTACTGTTCGGGGCTGCCATCAAAAAGAAAATGAGCGCCCCGCGCTCATTTTCACAGAACGTCCGCCGCTTATTCGCCGGACGAGGTCCACTCCTCCAGCCCTGCAAACGCATTGTACGGCGCGGGGCTGAAATTATCGATCAGGCCCTTGCGGATGATCAGCTGCCCGCACTCGAACGCGATCGGGATAAAGGGCATTTCCTCCGCGAACGCCGTGTAGAACGCCGCGAGATTGTCACCGCTGCGCGCGGCTGCGACGGCGGCGGACATGGTCTGGCTGGAATAGCCGCCGTAGTTCAGGCTGCCGTCGGAGGAAAGCAGCGGGCGCAGGTCAAAATCCGGCGTCAGCAGCGTTTCCCCATAATATACGTCAAAATCGCCCGACTGCAGCATGGACACATAGGTTTCATACGGCTGCCGGTCCACGGTCACCGACACGCCGACCGCTTTCCAGGAGGCCGCGATCTGTTCCGCCGCCGCCACCTTAAACGTATTGTTGGCGTTGACGAGCAGCCGGATGGACAGGGCCGCGTCCCCGCCGGACGCGCCGCCGCTGCCGGTATCCGTCCCGCCGGCCTCTCCGTCGGCGTCTTCCTCACCCGTATCCGTTTCGCCGTCGTCCTGTCCCGTGTCCCCCGCGCCGCCGGCCTGCTCCAGTCCCTCGCGCAGGAGACGCGCGGCGGTCTCGGTATCGGCGGACATATTGAGCGTCAGCCCGTCGGCTGCGGGCTGCGGATTGACCGGCAAGACCGCCGGCGCGGCAAAGGTCTGCAGCTGCGTGTCGCACAGGCTCTGCCGGCCGAGCGCGGCGCTGAGCGCCTGCCGCACCTTGGCGTTGGCAAGATAGGGGTTGCTGTAATTGACGCCCAGGTAATGCAGGTCCGCGCTCGCGGTGCGCACGGTGTCGATCGACCCGCCGATGATCGTACTCGCCCCGTCAGGTGCGATGCGCGGCTCGCGCAGCAGGGAAACATCCCCTGTGCGGAAGCTGGATTCCGCGGCGTCCGCCCGTGTCATGGGTACCAGCGTGATATGGCGGATGGAGCCGAGGAACCCGCCGTGCCAGCTCTCATTGGCCTCCAGCTTCCACTGGTTGCCGTCCTTGACCGGCTGGAACGGGCCGGTCCCGTCGGCGAAGTCGCCGCTTTCGGCCGAACCCTGCCGGTAGATCGGGATGTCGAGCAGGCGGGGGAAATTAATGTTGGGCGAGGACAGCACGATACGCACCTCGCTGCCGGACAGCGCCTCGATCGAGGCAGCCTCGACCAGCCGGTTATGGTACGGCGACGCCTCATTATACTGCGCGGCCTGCAGGCTGGCGACCACGTCGGCCGCAGTCAGCTTCTCGCCCGACCAGAACGTCACGTCGTCCCGCAGCGTAAAGGTGAACGTTGTCCCATCGCCCGTATACGATGCGCATAGCACATTTTGCGCGGTAAAATTGCCGCTGACCTCGAACAGGCCTTCATATAGCGCCTCGCACAACAGGCGGTTGATGCTGGTGCTGTCCAGCACCGGATTGAGCGTGCCGTTCTGGTACCAAGCCATGCCAAAATATGCGTCCGACACCTCGACCGTATCAACCGGCCCGTCATCCCCGCCCAGCCCGCCTTCCCCGCAGGCCGTCAGCAGGCAGAGCGCCGCCAGCAGTGCCGCCAGCGCGCGTTTTTTCCATTTCATAAAACGGACTCCCTTTCCGTCACAGGCAGATCACGCCGCCCTGTACGCCGCGTACGCCGCGGGTCGCGCGGTGCGACCAGAATTCATCGCTGTGGCACATGGTACACAGCCCGCTGTCGATCACGTTTTCCGGCGCGAGCCCCGCGTCCCGCAGCAGCTTTACGCCGATGCCCTGCAGATCGACATGGAATTTTGCTCCCTTTTCCCGAATATAGGGCCGTACGGCCACGCCGAGCAGGCGCTCCATCGCCTCCGGCACATCTGCGTCGGTTTCAAAGCACTCCTGCCGGATGGACGGCCCCAAGACCGCGATCAGGCTCTCGCGCCTCGCCCCCAGGCGCGCCACCATCACCTCCACGGTTTTGGGCAGGATGCCGCCCGCCATGCCGCGCCAGCCCGCATGGGCCACGCCCGCAGTATGCGTCGCCGGATCGTACAGCAGGGTCACTACGCAGTCCGCGTAAAAGCCGCAGAGCGGCGTGTCCGGCAGCGCTGTCACGATCGCGTCCGACCGCCACGCCATCGGGCGGTGCAGCCCCATGCCGACCTGCTCCTCCCCGACAACCGAAACCTCGGTTTCGTGGATCTGACGGGTCAGCGTGAAGCGTTTTTCATCCACGCCGAGCGCTTCCGCCAGGCGGCGGTAATTTTCCCGCACGCTGGCCTCCTCGTCCCCCCGGCTGAAGCCCAGGTTGAGGCTTTCACAGTGTCCCGTGCTCACGCCGCCGTACTTAGTCGTAAAGGCATGCCGCACCGGCAGCCGGCGGCAGGTATAATAAACAAATGGGCCGCTCTGAACGCGGCACATGGATCGATGCATGCGTTTTTCCTCCCGATTCAGTTGTATTATTATATCAAATGCGGCCCCCCTCCACAAGGGCGCAAAACCGTTCTTCTCAAAAAGCGCCAAAATCTGCCCGCTCGCGGACGTGTTTTTCTTGACAGTTTGACCAACAGGCTTTACAATATTTTTAGTATAATACCTGCTGTTATATAGCCTGCGTAAAAATACGCACGGCTTTTTTCAAGGGCATTATAACCGTACCTCTGTCCGACAGGGGGCCACTGCACTCAAAAAAATCAATAGGAGGACACACCAAAGCAATGAACGACATCATCATACCGCTCGTGACCGGTATCGTGTGTCTCGTTGTGGGCGTTGTCATTGGCTTTTTGTACCGCAAGCGTGTTGCGGAAAAAGAGATCGGCTCCGCCGAGACCGAAGCGACGCGCATCATCAACGAGGCCATCAAGGCCGGCGAAACCAAAAAGCGGGAAGCGATTCTCGAAGCCAAGGACGAGATCCACAAGCAGCGCACCGAAGCCGACCGCGAGCTCAAGGAGCGCCGCAACGAGACCCAGCAGCTCGAGCGCCGCCTGATCCAGCGCGAGGAGGCGCTGGACAAGAAAAGCGATACGCTCGAGCGCAAAAACGAAGACCTTTCCCGCCAGCTGGAGGCAGCCCAGAAGGAAAAGGACGACCTGGCCCGTGTCAAGGCCGAGCAGCTCGAAAAGCTGGAGCAGATCGCCAGCATGACCCGCGACGAGGCGCGCGAGATGCTGGTCCAGTCGATCGAGGCTGAGGCCACGCACGACGCGGCGGTTAAGCTGCGCGAGATCAACCAGCGCGTCAGGGACGAAAGCGAACAGACCGCGCGCGAGATCATTTCCACCGCCATCCAGCGCTGCGCGGCCGATCATGTTTCCGAAGCGACCGTATCGGTCGTCCCGCTGCCCAACGACGAGATGAAGGGCCGCATCATCGGCCGCGAGGGCCGTAATATCCGCACGCTCGAAACACTGACCGGCGTGGACCTGATCATCGACGACACGCCGGAGGCCATTACGCTTTCCTCGTTCGACCCTGTGCGCCGCGAGATCGCGCGCCTGAGCTTGGAAAAGCTGATCGTGGATGGACGCATCCATCCGGCACGCATCGAGGAAATGGTGGAAAAATCCCGCCGTGAGGTGGAGCAGATCATCAAATCCGAGGGCGAACGCGCCACCTTTGAAACCGGTATCCACGGCATCCATCCCGAGTTGGTCAAAACGCTCGGCCGCCTGCGCTACCGCACCAGCTACGGCCAGAACGTGCTGCAGCATTCGATTGAGGTCGCGCACATCGCCGGCATGATGGCCAGCGAACTGGGCATCGACCCCGTACCCGCGCGCCGCGCCGGCCTGCTGCATGACATCGGCAAAGCGATCGACCATGAGGTCGAGGGCAGCCATGTGCAGATCGGCGTCGACCTGGCCCGTAAATACAAGGAGGCGCCCGGCATCGTCCACGCGATCGAGGCGCACCACGGCGACGTGGAGGCCAAGACCACCATCGCCTGCCTGGTGCAGGCGGCGGACGCGATCTCCGCAGCGCGCCCGGGCGCGCGCCGCGAGAACCTGGAAAACTATATCAAGCGCCTGGAAAAGCTGGAGGGCATCGCCAACGAAACGCCCGGCGTTTCCAGCTCGTACGCCATCCAGGCGGGCCGTGAGATCCGCATTATCGTCAATCCGGATAAGATTTCGGACGACGCGATGGTGCTGCTCGCCCGCGACGTGGCCAAAAAGATCGAGGATGAGCTGGATTATCCCGGCCAGATCAAGGTCAATATGGTGCGTGAGACCCGCGCGGTCGATTACGCCAAGTAACCTCTGCAAGCAGGAAACAAGGGACAGACGCCCGTCTGTCCCTTGTTTTTTACCCTTTTATGGCTTCGGCTCGTCCGGTGGGGCGCCTTTTTTCCTGCGTCGGCGGAACCGGAGCGCCGCACCGCCGCCCACGCCGGCCACGAGCAACAGCGGCCAGGCCGCGACCGCCCACAGCACCGCGCCGCGCACAAAGCCGGCCAGCCCGCGCCAGCCGCTCTGCGCCGCCTGCATGAGCTGCGCGCCAAAGCCCGTGCCGCCGGAAACCGCGGTCAGCGCCTGCACCTCGCGCAGCGATACCGTGATGGTTGCGAAATCGACCAGGTTATCGTAACGGCGTTTTTCGCCGGTCAGGCTGTCGATCTCATATTCGCAATCCGCCAGGGCGTTTTCCAGCGAGATGATGTCTTCCATCTGGGCGGCCTGGCCAAGCAACTCCACCAGCCGCTCATGCTTGGTCTGCAGCGTGGCCAGGCGCGTTTCGATATCGGTGTACTGCTCGGTCACATCCTCGCTCCAGCGGCTCGACGACACCACATGGCAGGTCTCGCCGAGTTGGGCGAAGCACGTCTCGAATTTCCCCTGCGGCACGCGCAGCGTATAGCTGGCGTACCGGCTGCCCAACTCGCCCGACACGCTGCTCGCCTCGATATAGCCGCCCGCGCCGGCTGCCAGCGCTTCGATATCCGCGCCGGCCTGGTCGAACGACTGCGTCTCCAGCGTCAGATCCGCGGACAGGATGAGCTTTGCGTTTTGCCGCACCGCGGCAAAATCAACCGTCCCGCCGCCCTCCGACGGCGCGGCCGCGCTCTCCGTCCAGCCGGCGTTGTTGTCCTCCGCCGCCGACGTGCTGCCGGAAGCGTCCGCGCCACCCGACGCGCCGCAGGCCGTCAGCGCCAGCAGCAGGACCAGCGCAGACAGCAGAGAAAACCCTCGTCTTTTCATATCAGGACACCCCTTTCCCTTTGTTGGTTATCCTGTTAGACGGGGATTATTTTCCCTCTGTTCCCGATTGTTTCCGCTTTGTAAACAGCTCTTTCGCGCCGATATACAGCAGGAACACGCCGAACGCCCGGCGCAGCCAGCCGGTATCCATGCGCGCGGCCGCAAGCGCCGCCGCGATCGAGGTCAGCACGCCCGCGGCCACGCACCACTTGACCGCGTCCTTCTGCACCAGCCCGTTTTTGATATGCGAATACAGCGCGGCGGGGGCGCAGGCGATAAAGTACAGCAGGTTGATCCCACCCGCCTGGTATTGGTCGACGCCTGCAAACAGCGTCAGATACAGCAGCAGGAGCGAGCCGCCGCCAATGCCGAAGCCGGACAGGATGCCGGTCAGCAGGCCGGCCGCCACCGCAATCACCGTCATCACAGCAGCAGCACCGCCCTTACGCCGCCATACAGAATCAGCAGCCCGAACACCCGCCTCAGCCAGACCATGCTCATTTTCTGGAAAATACGGCCTGCAATCACGCCGCCAACCGCGCCGCCCAGCAGATAGGGCCACGCCGCCGCCACATCCAGCCCGCCCTTCATCCAGTAGATCGCTGCCGATACCGCGCTGAGCGGCAGGATGACCGCGACCGAGGTCGCGAACGCGCGGCGCTGCTCCATGCCGCACCAGCTTACCAGCAGCGGCACCAGAAACAGCCCGCCGCCCGCACCGAAAAAGCCATTGGCCGCGCCCGCCAGCGCGCCCGTTACGGCATACCTGGTATTGTTTTTCATAAAAAAGCCCTCCGGCGACAGTTTGCGCCGGAGGGTCCTTTTTTATGTGCGTTTTCCGCCGTTACCAGATACCCAGCACGCGCTGCATCGCCAGGCTGACGCACGCGATGCCGACCCAGCAGCACAGCCCCATCAGGATCGGCTTGCCGCCCGTCCGGACCAGCTTGACGATATTGGTATTCAGGCCGATCGCGGCCATCGCCATGACGATAAAAAATTTGGACAGCGCCTTGAACGGTGAAAAAGCTGCCGCGGGTATGCCCGCCGCCGTGCAGACCGTCGTCACGACCGACGCCAGCACAAAGAACAGGATGAAAAACGGAAAAACCTTTTTGAGCGAAAACGTGCCACTCGTGACGCCGCGCGACTGTCTGGCCTTTGCCGCGCGCCAGACGGCAAGCGCCAGCGTGATCGGGATGATGGCGAGCGTGCGCGTCAGCTTGACGATGGTTGCGGTGTCCAGCGTATTGCTGCCATGGGCCCCGTCCCATGCCGCCGCGGCCGCCGTGACGGACGAGGTATCGTTGACCGCCGTACCCGCGAACAGCCCGAATCCATCGTTCGACAGGCCAAGCGCGCCGCCCAGCGTCGGGAAGGTCAGCGCGGCGATCACATTGAACAAAAAGATAACCGATATCGCCTGTGCAATCTCCTCATCGTCCGCGCCGATGACGGGCGCGGACGCCGCGATGGCCGAGCCGCCACAGATCGAGGAGCCGACGCCGACCAGGGTTGAAATATTGGCCTTCATCTTCAGCAGCCTGCACAGCAGGACCGACATGGCCAGCGAGGTCGTGATCGTGGACACGATGATCGGCAGCGACTGCGCGCCCACCTTGGCGATTTCGGACAGGTTCAGCCCGAACCCCAGCAGGATGACCGCGTATTGCAGGATTTTTTTGGAGGTGAAGGCGATCCCCGCCTGCATCCTGCCCTTATCGTTCCAGAAAAGTGTGAGTGTCATACCGATTAAAATAGCGAACACCGGCCCACCCACAACCGGCACCGCCTGTCCCAGCAGCCATGCCGGCACCGCGATGGCCAGACACAGCAGCAGTCCCAGACCGTTCTTTTTGAAAAATTCCATCTTTGCGTTACCTCTCTCCACATTGTTTCCCATTTTTGTCTGGAAATAGTATACGCCGCCGCTCTTATTATGTAAAATTATCATTCTTTATTTTATCATAATTTTATGTTATGATAAAGGCAGGAGCTGATCTCTATGTTGGATTTCCGTGTGGATACCTTTCTGGCGGTCTGCCGCTGCATGAGCTTTACGCGCGCCGCAGCCGCGCTGCATATTACGCAGCCCGCGGTCTCGCAGCACATTCGGGCGCTGGAGGCGCAGTACGGCGTCCGCTTTTTTTCCTTTGAGGGGAAAAAGCTGACCCTCACCGACGCGGGGCGGCTATTCCTGCGCACCGCGACCACCATGCGCCACGACGCGCAGCACCTGCGCGACGCGCTGGGCAGCCTGTCCGGCGGCGGGCGGCGGCTGGTGTTCGGCGCGACGCTCACCATCGGGGAATACGTCATGCCCGCCCCGCTCGCGCGCCTGCTGGCCGCGGAGCCGAACGTCAGTCTCCGCATGATCGTCGCCAACACCGCCGAGCTGCTGCGCGGACTTGATCGGGGCGACATTGATTTTGCGATTGTGGAGGGCTTTTTTGAAAAAAGCGAATACGACAGCCTGCCCTATCTGACCGAACGATATGTAGCGGTCTGCGCGCCCGGCTACCGTTTCCGGCAGCCAGTGCATACCCTGGAGGACCTGCTCGGCGAGCGCCTGCTCACCCGTGAGCCCGGCTCCGGCACGCGGGAGATCCTGGAGCGCCGCCTGCGGGAGCATAACCTGACCGTGCGGGACTTCCGCGCGGTCACCGAGATCGGCAGTCTGAACGCCATCAAAGCGCTCGTCCGCATGGGGCAGGGCGTCGCGTTCCTGTATGAGCCGACCGTCCGCGCCGAGCTGGAAAGCGGCGCGCTGCGTGAGATCGCGCTGTCCGGTTTTCCGGTCCTGCACGATTTCACCTTCCTCTGGCGGAAAAGCAGCGTGTTCGCGCAAACGTACCGCGAGATCTTCGACCTGCTGCGCACCGCGTCCGACAGCAAAAGGGAGGAAGCCTGAGGCTTCCTCCCTTTGATTTGTTTCTGCGGTTATTTGCCGGCCCAGTTTCCGGTCGCCAGCGCGGACAGATACGCGTTGATGAACCCGTCGATCTCGCCGTCCATCACGGCGCCAATGTTGGCGTTTTCAAAGCCCGTGCGCGTATCCTTGGCGAGCGTGTATGGCATAAAGACATAGGAGCGGATCTGGCTGCCCCATTCGATCTTCTTCTGGTCTCCCTTGATGTCCGAAATCTTTTCCAGATGCTCGCGTTCCTTGATCTCGACCAGCTTGGAACGCAGCATGCGCAGGCAGTTGTCCTTGTTCTGGAACTGGCTGCGTTCGGTTTGGCAGGAAACCACGATGCCGGTCGCCTTATGGATCAGGCGCACGGCGGAGGAGGTCTTGTTGATGTGCTGGCCGCCCGCGCCGCTCGACCGGAACACCTGCATCTCGTAGTCCTCGGGCTTGATCTCGAAGTCCGCCGAATCATCCGGAATATCCGGTATGACCTCGACCGCGGAGAACGAGGTATGGCGGCGGCCGGAGGCGTCGAACGGCGAAATGCGCACCAGGCGGTGTACGCCGGATTCACCCTTGAGAAAGCCGTAGGCGTTTTCACCCTCGATCAGGATGTCCGCGCTTTTCAGACCGGCCTCGTCCCCATCCTGATAGTCCATGATCTTATAGGTATAGCCGTGGCGCTCGGCCCAGCGGGTATACATGCGGTACAGCATCTCGCACCAGTCCTGGGCCTCGGTGCCGCCCGCGCCCGCGTGGAAGGACACCAGCGCGTTGTTTTTATCGTATTCGCCGGTAAGCAGGGTGGACAGCTTCTGCTCGGCCACGCCCTCCTCCAACTCCTGATAGCCGCTTTCCAGCTCTTCGAGCATGGACTCGTCGTTTTCCTCAATGGCCATTTCGCAGATGGTCAGCAGGTCCTCGCACAGGCTGCTCATACGCTCATAGGCTTCAATCTTGCCCTTGAGCGCGCCCATGCGGGAGACAATCTTCTGGCTCTCCTCCGGATTGTCCCAAAAGCCGGGCTGGGCGGACTTGATTTCCAGCTCCTCCACCTCGCGCTTTGCCTGCTCCATGCCCAGCGAGCGGTACAGTTCCTCCAGCTCGGGCTTCAGATTGTTCAGCTTGACCTTGTATTCCTCGAATTGCAGCATGCAAAATGCTCCTTCATGAATTTTTCAGTACCTTATAGTATAACGGCCCATCCCGCAAATGTAAAGATTTTTTCCAGTTTTGCTTGACAAATGCGGCGCCAGTCTCTATATTTAGGTCTGTATAAGTAAAAGGGAGTAGCTCACGCGCCTGTCCGGTGCGTGGTCGGCATCGCCATACCCGGCTGTTTTGGCAGCCCGTGTCGTTCCGGAAGCAGCGAGACTTTTATTGCTCAAGGCGCAATAAAAGTCTCTTTTTTTGCGTACAAATATGTTATTTTTTCTTAGGGGTGTTTTTTATGCAGTCATTCATCATGCTTGTTCTTGGCTTCGCGCTGCTCGTATGGGGCGCGGACAAATTTGTCGCGGGCGCGTCCGCGCTGGCGCGGCGGCTGGGGGTGTCGCCGCTGCTCGTCGGTCTGACCATTGTGGCGTTCGGCACCTCCGCGCCTGAGCTGGCGGTCAGCGTGACCGCCGCGCTCCAGGGCGCCAATGAGATCGCGGTCGGCAACGTCCTGGGCTCCAACCTGTTCAACCTGCTGGTCGTGGCCGGCCTTTCCGCGCTGATCTGCCCGCTGGTGATGGACCGCACGCTACTGCGGCGCGACTGGCCGCTGTCCCTGCTGGCGGCGGTCATGCTCTGCGCGATGATCGCGCCCGACCTGACCCTCTCGCGGCTCGAGGGCGCGGTGCTGCTCGCTGTGTTCGCACTGACGCTGTTCCTACAGATCCACGCCGCGCTGACGGGCCGCAGCCCGCTCGACGACGCGGCCGAGGATATCGTCATGCCGCCGCTGATGATCGGCGTGAATATCCTGCTCGGCCTTGCATGCATCATCCTGGGTGGGCAGCTCGCGGTAAGCGGCGCGACCGGCGTCGCGCGCATGTTCGGTCTGTCGGAAACGCTGATCGGCCTGACCATCGTGGCCATCGGTACGTCGCTGCCCGAGCTGGTAACCTCGCTGGTCGCCGCGCACAAGGGACAGAATGAAATCGCCATGGGCAACGTGATCGGCTCCAACATTTTCAACATCCTGCTGATCCTCGGCGTTTCGTCCGTGATTACGCCGATTCCGGTGCTGTCCACCTCGATCGTGGACTGCCTTGTCCTGATCGGCATCACCATCGTTTTTTACCTGCCCGCGCGCAGGGGCCGGCTCGGCCGCTTCCCCGGCGCATTGATGGCGCTGTGCTACATTGCATATACCGTGTATCTGATCGCGCGGTAGGCCACGCCCCCTGTTCACAAAAAATTTGTTTGTATCCGCGTATATATGTGGTATAATAGGTCTGATATGATGAAAAAGGGACGCGTATTCCCTCCTGAAAGGCTGAATCAAACAGATGGCAAATTTTTTGACCAAACTCTTCGGCTCCCATTCGAGTCATGAGCTGAAAAAGATCAATCCCATCGCGGACAGGGTCGACGCGCTGGAGGAGCAGTATAAAAAGCTGTCCGACGCCGAGCTGCGCGCCAAGACCGACGAGTTCAGAACCCGCTACCAGAACGGCGAAACGCTCGACCAGCTCCTGCCCGAGGCGTTCGCCACCTGCCGCGAGGCGGCGTGGCGCGTGCTGGGCATGCGGCACTACCGCGTGCAGGTTATCGGCGGCATCGTGCTGCACCAGGGCCGCATCGCGGAGATGAAAACCGGCGAAGGCAAGACGCTGGTCGCCACCCTGCCCGCATACCTCAACGCGATTGCCGGCAAAGGCGTGCATATCGTCACGGTCAACGACTACCTCGCCAAGCGCGACAGCGAGTGGATGGGCAAGGTCTACCGCTTCCTCGGCCTGACCGTGGGTCTGGTGATCCATGAGGTCGAGCCGGCCCGACGCAAAGCCATGTACGAGGCGGATATCACCTACGGTACGAACAACGAGTTCGGCTTCGACTACCTGCGCGACAATATGGCGATCTACAAGCAGTCCATGGTGCAGCGCGGCCATGCGTTCGCCATCGTGGACGAGGTGGACTCCATCCTGATCGACGAGGCGCGTACCCCGCTGATTATTTCCGGCCAGGGCGAGCAGTCCTCCGCGCTGTACCAGCTCGCGGACCGCTTCGCGGCCGGCCTCAAGCAGCTTCGCGTCAAGGAGGTTGACGCCAAGGAGGAGCAGGACGATATCGACGCGGACTATATCGTGGACGAAAAGGCCCGCACCGCAACCCTGACCCCGCACGGCCAGGCCAAGGCGGAGGCGTATTTCCAGGTGGCCAATCTGTCCGATCCGGAGAACACCACGCTGCAGCACCACATCAACCAAGCCATCAAGGCGCGCGGCGTCATGCAGCGCGATGTGGACTATGTCGTGCGCGACGGGCAGATCATCATTGTCGACGAGTTCACCGGCCGCCTGATGTTCGGCCGCCGCTATAACGAGGGCCTGCACCAGGCGATCGAGGCCAAAGAGGGCGTCAAGGTCCAGCACGAGAGCAAGACGCTCGCCACCATCACCTTCCAGAACTATTTCCGCCTGTACGGCAAGCTGTCCGGCATGACCGGCACCGCGCTGACCGAGGAGGAGGAGTTCCGCCACATCTACAAGCTGGACGTAATCGAGATCCCCACCAACAAGCCGGTCGCCCGCAAGGACAATCCGGACGCGGTGTACAAGAACGAGCGCGGCAAGATCAAAGCCACCATCGCGCGCATCGAGGAATGCCATGCCAAGGGTCAGCCCATCCTGGTCGGCACGGTGTCCATCGAGAAATCCGAGGAGCTATCCAAGATCCTCAAGGCCAAGGGCATCAGGCACACCGTCCTGAACGCCAAGTATCACGAGCGCGAGGCGGATATCGTCGCGCAGGCGGGCAAGCCGGGCGCGGTCACGATCGCGACCAACATGGCCGGCCGCGGCACGGACATCATGCTCGGCGGCAACGCCGAAACCATGGCGCTCGACGAACTGAAGAAGGGCGATTACACCCCCGAGCTGCTCTACGAGGCCAACGGCCACGCGGAAACCGACGACCCCGAGGTACTCGCCATCCGCGCGAAGTTTGAAGAGCTGTACCGGAAATACAAGCAGGAAACCGACGCGGACGCGGAAAAGGTGCGCGCGGCGGGCGGCCTGTATATCCTGGGTACCGAGCGGCACGAATCCCGCCGCATCGACAACCAGCTCCGCGGCCGTGCCGGCCGTCAGGGCGACCCGGGCGAATCCTCGTTCTATATCTCGCTTGAAGACGACCTGATGCGCCTGTTCGGTTCGGAAAAGATCCAGAATATGATGGATTCCCTCGGCATCGAGGAGGACGAGCCGATCGACCAGAAAATCCTGTCCGGCGCGATCGAAAACGCGCAGAAAAAGATCGAATCCCGCAACTTTGCCACCCGTAAGCATGTGCTTGAGTACGACGACGTGCTCAACACCCAGCGCCAGACCATCTACAGCCAGCGCCTGCAGGTGCTTGAGGGCAAGGATGTCAAAGACAGCATTGTCAAAATGATCGACGACACCATCGCCCGCGCGGTACACGCGGCGGTCGGTGAGCATACCGTCATCGAGCCTGCGATGGTCGAGCAGGCACGGCGACCGTTCCTCGGCGTATTCCTGCGGCCGGAGGACTGCACGTTCACGCCCGAGGAGTGCGACGACCTGACCGCGGACCAGCTCACCAACGTGCTGGCGGACCAGGCGCACCGCGTCTACGAGGCAAAGGAGCAGGCGCTCACACCGCCGATCATGCGCGAGCTGGAGCGCGTGGTGCTGCTGAAAAATGTGGATACCAAGTGGATGGACCATATCGATGCGATGACCGAGCTGCGCAACGGCATCGGCCTGCGCGCATACGGCCAGCACGATCCGGTGGTCGAGTACAAGCGCGAGGGCTTCGACATGTTCGACGCGATGATCGACGCCATCCGCGAGGACACCGTGCGCATGATCTTCCTGGCGCAGGTGCGCACCCGCGAGGAGCCCAAGCGCGAGCAGGTCGCCAAGGAGACGAGCGCCGCCGGCGCGTCCGACGGCACGGCCAAGCCCGAGCCCAAGCGCGTGGGCAAAAAGATCGGCCCGAACGATCCGTGTCCGTGCGGCAGCGGCAAAAAGTACAAAAAATGCTGCTACCTCAAGGCGGATAACCCATATAAATAAAAGCGCCCCGCGGCCTGCCGCGGGAAAAAGGAGGGCGGCCCGCCGGGCTGCCCTCCCCTTTTTATTCCTCCCGCCTGCCGCCGGCCTGTTGCTGCCGGCGTCTGAAATCCAGATAGCCCTGCAGGATCAGCGACGCGGCGACCGCGTCCACACTCTCGCGGTGCTTTTTGCTCTTTTTGCCGCTCTGGTGCAGGATATCGTGCGCGGCGACCGTGGTGCGCCGCTCGTCCCAGAGCGTCACCGGCCGGCCGGTGCGCTCCTCCAGCGTGCGCGCCAGCGCCTCGCACTTTTCCGCGCGCGGCCCCGCCGTGCCGTCCATGTTTTTCGGCCAGCCCAGCACGATCTCCTCGATCCTGTTTTCCGCGACAAATGCCACCAGCCGGTCCACCAGCCTTTCATAATTCCATTCGTGGATGACGCTCGGCGAGCCGGCCAGAAAGCCCGATGGGTCGGAAACCGAAAGGCCGGTACGCGCGTCGCCGTAATCGACGCCCAAAATACGCATATGTATACTCCTATATCTTGTGGTTAAACTCAGTATATCATAAAAACATAAAAATTTCAGCACTTTTTCGCAAAAAAACCTTGACCGCCCACCACCCCCATGCTATACTGAAAGAACCTATGCAGGTTCTTTTTTTGCGCCCATTTTTCGCGTGTCTCGGAAAATGGCGCCGGAACACTGGCAAAGGGAGGCAAACAGTCCCGCGCCCATGCCGCAGGGGTATGGGATGGGGCGAAATATTAAAAGGAGGTGCCGTTATTTATGCGCGTTAAGATTACGCTCGCCTGCACGGAGTGCAAGCAAAGGAACTATGACACGAACAAGAACAAGAAGAACGATCCGGACCGTCTGGAAATGAACAAGTACTGCCGTTTCTGCCGGAAGCACACGCTGCACCGCGAGACGAAGTAAGAGAAAGGAAGTAGCTTCATGGCTGAAGAAACCAAGGTTAAGAAGCCCGGTCTCTTTGCACGGATTGGCAAGTGGTTCCGCGAACTGAAAAGCGAGTGCCGCAAGATCGTCTGGCCCACCCGCCAGCAGACAGTGAACAATACGCTTGTCGTTATCGCCTGCGTTATCGTCATCGGTATCTTTATCTGGATCCTTGACCTCGTATTCAATCTCGGCATCCAGACGCTGCTTACGCATTTCGCCGCCTAAAAGGAGGCATTTATGTCAGACGCTGCAAAATGGTATGTGGTCCACACATACTCCGGCTACGAAAACAAGGTAGCCTCTTCGATCGAAAAAGCGGTCGAAAACCGCAAGCTGCACGACCTGATCCCCGCGGTCAACATCCCGACCGAGACCGTCACCGAGGTCAAGGACGGGAAAAGCCGCGAGGTCGAGCGCAAGCTCTTCCCGGGCTATGTGCTCGTCAAGATGGTCATGACCGACGAAACCTGGTACCTGGTCCGCAACACGCGCGGCTGTACCGGCTTTGTCGGGCAGGACAAGTCCGGCGGCTCCAAGCCGATCCCGCTGACCGAGGACGAGATCGCCGCGATGGGCGTGGAGAAGCGCGAGATCGAGGTCAACTACGCAGTGGGCGACAGTGTGCGCGTCATCGACGGGCCGCTGGCCGGCTTTATCGGCGTCGTTTCGGCCCTTGAGCCGGACAAGAACAGGGTAAACGTCACGGTTTCCATGTTCGGGCGCGAAACCCCTGTCGAGCTTGAGCTCGACCAGGTGGAAACACTCGAGGAGTGATCCACCGGAACGCACGTTCCGTTTTCACGGCAAGTGGGAGAGTATGAACGCATACTCGCCAGCCACCACATTTTTTGAAGGAGGAACCTTTCGACATGGCACAGAAAGTAGTAGGTTATATCAAGCTCCAGATTCCCGCGGGCAAGGCGACCCCGGCTCCCCCGGTCGGTCCGGCCCTCGGCCAGCATGGCGTTAACATCATGGCCTTTACCAAGGAATTCAACGAGCGCACCAAGAACGATGCCGGCATGATTATTCCGGTTATCATCACGGTCTACGCGGACCGTTCGTTCAGCTTCATCACCAAGACCCCGCCGGCGCCGGTCCTCATCAAGAAGGCCTGCGGCATCGAATCCGGTTCGGCTGTACCGAACAAGACCAAGGTCGCCAAGCTTTCCAAGGCGGACTGCCAGAAGATCGCGGAGACCAAGATGCCCGACCTGAACGCCGCTTCCCTGGAAGCCGCGATGAGCATGATCGCGGGTACCGCGCGCTCGATGGGCATTACCGTCGAGGAATAATTTAAGAATAAGCTGAATGGATTTTGACCGCGCTTTTTGCAGGCGCCGGTCAAAGTGGGAGGGTTAGGTTTAGCCTATTCCCGCATTACCACTTAAGGAGGATTTATTGTGCATAAAGGTAAAAAGTATGTAGACAGCGCAAAGACGATCGACCGCACCCGTCTGTACGATCCGTCCGAGGCGCTCTCCACCGTTATTTCGACCGCAAAGGCCAAGTTCGACGAAACCATCGAGCTGCACGTCAAGCTGGGCGTTGACTCCCGCCACGCGGACCAGCAGGTGCGCGGCGCGATTGTGCTGCCGCACGGCACCGGCAAGAACGTGCGCGTCGCTGTTTTCGCCAAGGGCCCCAAGGCGGACGAGGCGCTGGCCGCCGGCGCCGATATCGTAGGCGCGGAGGACCTGATGGAGCGCATCCAGAAGGAGAACTTCTTTGAGTTTGACGTGGTTATCGCCACGCCGGACATGATGGGCGTTGTCGGCCGCCTGGGCCGCGTGCTCGGCCCCAAGGGCCTGATGCCGAACCCGAAGGCGGGTACGGTTTCCATGGACGTTGCCAAGGCCGTTCAGGAGTCCAAGGCCGGTAAGATCGAGTACCGTCTGGACAAGACCAACATCATCCACTGCCCGATCGGCAAGGCGTCCTTCGGCACGGAAAAGCTGCAGGATAACTTTGACGCGCTCATGGGCGCGATCATCAAGGCCAAGCCGGCCGCGGCCAAGGGCCAGTATATCCGCTCCTGCGTCGTGGCCTCCACCATGGGGCCGGGCGTCAAGGTGAACGCGGCGAAGATGATGGGCTAAGCCCCATTGCGGCATAACCGACCCACAGGGATGCAAAAAGCGCGCCATACGGCGCGCTTTTTATTTTTCGGGGATTTCATAATGGTATTTCTTGAGCAGGTCCTCGATGGCTTCGTCCAGCAACCGAGATTTGGGAATCCGCGTCTGCTGTGCCAAGCCATCAAACAGAGGAACCAGCTCATTTTTCAGCGATGAAGTAAAACGTTTTCTATATTTCAAGTACGGTTCAGCCATAATAGCGCCCTCCTGCCTACTATTATACCGATGCAATAAGTTTAATGTAATTGGTTGCAAATAGTCATTATATAGTGTATACTTTGAGCAAGGAGGGGATATTCTATGCGCAACCGAAACGACTTCCGCTGCAAGGACTGCAGGTATTATCAGACGCTGTTCCTCTATCACGAAAATATGGAAGACTATTACGAAACTGATTACGGCTTGTGCGTTGACTTCGATGTTTCCCGCCCCGTGCGCTTTGACGAGGACGCCTGCGGCTATTTCCGGCGCAGGGACCTCACCCCCCGCGAGGAGTACGAGGAATATCTGGACGAGCTGCGCAGGCCCGAACTTTCGGATGATTTTTATTTTAAATCCCCTTGACAGCACCGCGCTTTTCGGATATAATATATGAGCTTGGTCAAAGACAGCTGGCAGCCGCATGGCTTTAATGGCGTTCCCCGCCGCCCGCCGAGGTCAACACGGAACGGATTTTTTAGGATCCTTTATGAGGTTTTCTGTGTACCCTCCCTGTGTCTTTGCACCGGGAGGGTACTTTTATTTTTTAGGAGGTGAATTAAGATGCCGAATGCAAAGGTTCTGGAGGAAAAGAAAGCTCTGGTCGCTTCCTTGGTGGAGAAGATCAAGAATTCTCCCGCCGGCGTCCTGGTGGATTACAAGGGCATCAACGTTGAGGATGACACCAAGCTCCGCCGCCAGCTCCGCGAAGCGGGCGTTGAGTATATGGTCATCAAGAACACCCTGATCCGCTTTGCCGCCAAGGAGCTGGGCTTCGACGCGCTGGACGAACACCTGAACGGTACTTCCGCGCTGGCGATCTCCACGTCCGAGGACGTGATCGCGCCCGCGAAGATCCTGGGCGACTTCGCCAAGACCCACGAGAACTTCACCATCAAGGCCGGTTACCTGGAAGGAAAGGTAATCGACACGGACGAGGTGAAGAAGCTGGCCAACATGCCGAGCAAGGAAGTCCTTGTCGCGCAGGTTCTGTACAGCTTCAATTTCCCCATTATGCAGCTTGCTATTGCCTGCGACGCTATTGTTAAAAAGGCGGAGGGCAACGAGGAGATGAAGGTGGCCGAGCTGGTCGCCGCGAAGGCTCCGGCTGCGGAGGAAGCTGCAGCAGAGGAAGCTCCCGCTGCGGAATAATTAAAAAATCATTGACAAATCACTTATAATGGAGGTTTATCCCATGACTGTTCAGGAGATTATGGATGCTGTAAAAGAGCTCAAGGTTATGGAGCTCTCTGAGCTGGTAAAGGCTCTGGAAGAAGAATTTGGCGTTTCCGCTACGCCTGTTGCTGTTGCCGGCGTTGGCGGCGGCGCGGCTGACGGCGCTGCGGCTGCCGAGGCCAAGACCGATTTCGACGTTGTTCTGGTTGAGGCTGGCTCCTCCAAGATCAACGTAATCAAGGTTGTCCGCGAGATCACCGGCCTGGGCCTGAAGGAAGCCAAGGAGAAGGTTGATTCCGCTCCGCAGACCATCAAGGAGGCCGCTCCGGAGGCTGAGGCGAACGAGATCAAGGAGAAGCTGGAGGCTGCCGGCGCCAAGGTCGAGCTCAAGTAAGCCGCTTTTCTGCTTGACGGAAACGGCAGGTATTGCTCACGCAATACCTGCCGTTTTTTGCATCCATTCCGCACCTGTATCAGAGAAATGAGAAAGAGGGAAAATGTTGTGCATTCTCTTCCGACGCGCCTTTGCGCCTTCCTGCGGCGGGAGGCGGTGCTGTCCATCGCGCTGCTCTGCGCGGCCCTGTCCATGCTGGCCGTGCCGCCGGACGCGGGCTATGCCGGCTATATCGACCTGCGCGTGCTGTGCCTGCTGTTCTGCCTGATGGCGGTGGTGGCCGGCCTGCAGCAATGCGGCCTGTTCCAGGTGCTTTCCCAGCGCCTGCTGTCCGGCCGGAAGCAGCTTCGCCTGCTCTACCTTGTGCTGACGCTGCTGCCGTTCTTCTGCTCCATGCTGATTACCAACGATGTGGCGCTGCTCACTTTCGTCCCGTTCACCGTGCTGGTACTCGGCCGCATCAGCAGGACGGAGGCGCTCGTCCGCGTGGTGGTGCTGCAAACGCTCGCGGCGAACCTGGGCAGCATGGCGACACCGGTCGGAAACCCGCAGAACCTGTTTCTGTGCTCGTATTACACGCTGTCTTTCCGCTCGTTCCTGTCCGTCGTCCTGCCGCTGGCCGCAGCCAGTCTGCTGGCGTTGTCCGCGGCCGCGCTCGCCACGCCGGGCGAAACAATCGAAATCGCTTTCCCGCGCCGCGAGTCCATCACACAGCCACGCCTGTTCGTCCTGCTGTGCCTGCTGTTCGTGCTGTGCCTGCTGTCCGTGGTGCATGTGCTGCATTACAGCGTCCTGACCGGCGTCGTCCTGCTGTGCCTGCTGCTGTTTGCGCGCGGGCTGTTCGCCCAAGTGGATTACGCGCTGCTCGCGACGTTCGTGTGCTTTTTCATCTTCGCGGGCAACATGGGCCGCATCGAGCCTGTGCGCGGCGCGCTCGAGCTGCTGATGGGGCGCAGCTCCTACTGGACCTCGCTCGCCGCCAGCCAGGTAATCAGCAACGTACCCGCCGCCGTACTGCTCTCCGGCTTTACGGGCAACTGGCAGGCCCTGCTGGCGGGCGTGAACGTCGGCGGGCTGGGTACGCCGATCGCCTCGCTTGCCAGCCTGATCTCGCTCAAGCTGTACTTACGCGCCGAGGGCGCCTCGCTGCCGCGCTTTCTGGCCGTGTTCGCCGCCGCCAACCTCGCCGGACTGGCGCTGCTCTCCCTCCTTGCCGTCCTGCTCGGCCTGACCGGATGAAAACGGCGCGCGCGGGAAAGTTCCCGCATTGTCTTTCCTTTTCCGCGTTTTTCCTGTACAATAGGAACATGAAGCGTAAAACCACCAGAAGGGGGATATGTTATGTCAATACAGGAAAACTGCCGGGTCGTGGCCAATACGCGGCTGGGCGAGGGGTTATATGCCCTCACGATGCACGCGCCCGCCATCTGCGCACAGGCACAGTGCGGCCAGTTCGTGCATATTGCGTGCGGCGAGGGCAACCTGCTGCGCCGACCGATCTCGATCTGCGGCTGGCAGGGCGATGCGCTGCGCGTCGTGTTCCAGACTAAGGGCGAGGGGACGAAGTGGCTCGCCGCGCGGCAGGCCGGCGATGTGCTGGACGTACTCGGCCCGCTCGGCCACGGGTTCGGCGTGGCCGCGCTCGGCGCAAAGCCGGTGCTGATCGGCGGCGGCATCGGCGTGCCGCCCATGCTGCAGACCGCGAAAGCCGCAAAGGACGCGGGCGCACAGCCGCGCGCGGTGCTGGGCTTCCGCAATCGGGGCGCGGTCATCCTTGAGGCAGATTTCCAGGCCGTCTGCGAAACCTTTGTCACGACCGACGACGGCTCCTATGCCCGCCACGGCTTTGTGACCGACGTATTGAAAGAGCTGCTCGCCGGCGCGACCGGTGTGGCCGCCTGCGGCCCCAAGCCCATGCTGAAGGCCATCGCCGCGCTCGCAGAGGACGCAGGCCTGCCCTGCCAGGTTTCGATGGAGGAGCGCATGGGCTGCGGCATCGGCGCGTGCTTGGTATGCGCGTGCGCGCTCAAGGCGGAAAACGGTGAAACCCGATACGGCCACGTCTGCAAGGACGGGCCGGTGTTCGACGCAAAGGAGGTCGCGTGGTAATGGCGGATCTGAGAGTCAATTTCTGCGGCGTGGAGCTGAAAAACCCGCTCACGACCGCGTCCGGCACGTTTGGCTTCGGGCACGAGTACGGCGAATTTTTCGACCTGTCCACGCTTGGTGGTATCGGCGTCAAGGGCCTGACCCCGACCGAGCGCCTGGGCAACCCCGCGCCCCGCATCGCGGAAACCCCATCGGGCATTTTGAACTGCGTGGGCCTGCAGAACCCGGGCATCGACCGCTTCATCGCGGAGCAGATCCCGTTCCTGCGGCGGTATGACACCGCGATCATCGCCAACGTGTCCGGCAGCACAGTCGAGGAATACGAGGGCATGGTGGAAAAGATCTCGGACGCGGACGTGGACCTGATCGAAATGAATATCTCCTGCCCGAACGTCAAGTGCGGCGGCATGGCGTTCGGCACCCAGCCCGCGATGGTCGAGGAGGTCGTCTCCGCGGCGAAGCGCAAGGCGAAAAAGCCGCTGATCGTCAAGCTCAGCCCGAACGTGACCGATATCACCGAGATCGCGCGCGCGGCGGTGGCCGCGGGCGCGGACGCGCTTTCGCTCATCAACACCCTGCTGGGCATGCGTATTGACATCGAAACCAGAAGGCCCATCCTGTCCAGCGTGATGGGCGGCCTGTCCGGACCGGCGGTATTTCCGGTCGCGGTGCGCATGGTGTACCAGGTGCGCCGGGCGGTGGACGTGCCGATCCTCGGCATGGGCGGTATCCGTACGGGACGCGATATCGTGGAGATGCTGCTCGCGGGCGCGGACGCGGTCGCGATGGGTACGGTGCTGTTTGCCGACCCGCTGGCGCCGGTCAAGGCGCTTCAGGAGTTGGAGGCGTGGATGGACGCGCATGGTGTGAAATCCGTCCGCGAGCTGTCCGGCGCGGTCGAGGCGTGAGCTATGACCACGGTTTACCTGATCCGCCACGCGGAGGCCGAAGGCAACGTCTACCGCCGCTGTCACGGGCAGTATGACAGCCTGCTCACCCCGCGCGCCTACGAGCAGCTCCCCTGTCTGGCCAAACGCTTCGAGGGCGTGCCGCTGGACGCGGTGTACGCCTCCGACCTGTTCCGCGCGCGCACAACCGCCAAGGCGGTCGCCCAGCCACACGGGCTGAACGTAGAGCTCCGCCCCGTGCTGCGCGAGATCGACATGGGCGACTGGGAGGACCTCCCTTGGGCCGAGCTGCCGCGCATTTGGCCGGAGGAATATGCGGTCTGGCGCGCCCGCCCGTGGGACGCGCGCCCGCCGCACGGCGAAAGCGTGCTACAGGCCGGTCAGCGCATGCTGGACGGGGTGCGCGGGCTGGTGCGGCAGCACGAGGGCGGCACGATCGCGGTCGTTACCCACGGCTCGGCCATCCGCGGCGCGCTGACCATCGCGCACAGCTTCACGCCCGAGCAGATGGGCGAGATCGGCTGGGGCGACAACACCTGCGTGGCGAAATTTGAATTCGACGGGCCGGATCGGCTCGCGGTGGTGTACGAGAACGACGCCTCCCACCTGCCGGAGCGCCTTTCCACTTTTGCCGCTATCGGCTGGAAGGACAACAAGGGCGTGCCGGAAACGCCGCAGCTCTGGTTCCGCCGCGCCGACCCGATGGACGCGGGCGACGCAGGCAAGATCGTCGCTTTCCTGCGCGAGCTGCACCGGAACGCCTACGGCACGGACGCGAATCTCGATCCGGACGCGCTGCTGGCGGACGTGGCGCGCGCCCAGCGGGTCAGCCCGCGCGCGTGCTGCTTCGGCTGTCTGGAAAGCGGTGAGGAAGCCGCCTTGGTCTACCTCAAGACCTGGTATGACGACGAGCCGGACATAGGGCTGGTCGGCGGCTTCTGCATCGACGAACGCTATCGCGGCCGCGGCCTGAGCGGGCAGATCCTCGGCCAGGCAATCAGCGTATACCGCGCACTCGGCAAGACGTACTTATGCGCGCATGCGGCCGAGCACAACGCCCGCGCGCAGGGCTTCTACCGCAAATTCGCTTTCGAGCAGCACGGCGAATATCGGGACGAAAACGGCCTGCATTACCGTATGTTCAAGCGCATCTGCGTGGATTGACACACTTTGGAGGGGCATTCTACCGCTGGTAGAGCGCCCTTCTTCTGTATCTCGGTTGCCGCGGAGCAGGCTTTCTGCTATGCTGGAAGCACAAAAGGGAGGTGCACATATGGACGCAAAGGCAACGGGCGCGCTGACTGCTGCGGCCGCCGTCCTGCTGGTGTTGACATCCTGCGTCGCAGGCCTGCCGCCTCAGAATCCACCCTGTAAAGCATTTTCCCAGACAAAAAGCACCGGAAAGCGTGTTTCCGGTGCTTTTTCTATACAATACAGCCTCAGATTTTGTTAATATCCACCATCTCACAGTTTTCGATCTTCACATCGCCCTCCAGGCAGCGCAGCAGCGCGGAGGCGGTGTCGATCGAGGTCAGGCAAGGGATGGCGCGCTCGACCGCGGTGCGGCGGATATGCACCGAGCCAAGCTCCGGATGGCGGCCCTTGACCGAGGTGGCGATTACATAGTCGATCTTGCCGGACTCGATCAGGTCGATGATGTTGGGGGATGGCTCGTCCACGTTGCGGATGGCGTTGGTCGCGACCATGTGGCGGTTGAGGACGTTGGCCGTACCGCTGGTGGCGTAGATGTCAAAGCCGAGGGACTCGAACCGCTCGCCGATGCGGATGGCCTCCTGCTTGTCCGAATCGCGCACGGAAATGAGCACCGCGCCCTTTTTCTTCATCTGGAAGCCCGCGCCGGTCAGGCCCTTAAGCAGCGCCTCGCGGAACGAGGTGGACACGCCCAGCACCTCGCCGGTGGATTTCATTTCCGGCCCGAGCTGGGTGTCCAGGTCGCGCAGCTTCTGGAAGGAGAACACCGGCACCTTGACCGCGTAGTGATCGCTCTCCGGATGCAGGCCGGTGCCGCAGCCCATGTCGCGCAGCTTTTCCCCGAACATGCAGCGGGTGGCCAGATCGACCATGGGTACGCCCGTGACTTTGGAGATATACGGCACGGTGCGCGAGGAGCGCGGGTTGACCTCAATGACATAAACCTGATCGTTATACAGCACGAACTGGATGTTGACCAGGCCGAGTACGGCCAGGTTTTTGGCCAGCGCCTCGGTGTAGCGGATGATGGTGTCCTTGTGCTTCTGCTCGATGTTGATGGAGGGGTAAATGGAGATCGAGTCGCCCGAGTGTACACCCGCGCGCTCAAAGTGCTCCATGATGCCTGGGATGAGGATGTCGTCGCCGTCGCAGATGGCATCCACCTCGATCTCGCGGCCCATCATGTATTTATCGACCAGCACCGGATTCTCGACCTTGTTGCGGGAGATAACCTGCATAAACTCGCGCACGTCCTCCTCCTTGTAGGCGATCTCCATGCCCTGACCGCCGAGAACGTAGGACGGGCGCACGAGCACCGGATAACCCAGCTCGTCCGCCGCCTTGACAGCCTCCTCCTCGGTCATGACCGTATGGCCCGCCGGACGCGGGATGCCGCACTTCTCCAGGATCACGTCGAACTTCTCGCGGTCCTCGGCTGCGTCGATGCTCCATGCGGGTGTGCCGAGGATCGGGATGCCCAGCTTTTCGATATGCGCGGCCAGGTTGATGGCGGTCTGCCCGCCGAACTGCACGATGGCGAAGTCCGGCTTCTCGGCCGCGGCCACGCCGGTCACGTCCTCGGGCGTGAGCGGCTCGAAATACAGGCGGTCGGCCGTGTCGAAGTCGGTGGACACGGTCTCCGGATTGTTATTGATGATAACGGTCTCACAGCCGAGCTTTTGCAGCGCCCAGACCGCGTGTACCGAGCAGTAGTCAAACTCGATGCCCTGGCCGATGCGGATGGGGCCGGAGCCGAGCACCAGCACCTTTTTCTTGCCGGAGGCGGGCTTGACCTCGCTCTCCTCGTCGTAGGTGGAGTAGTAGTACGGGGTTTCGGCCTCGAACTCGGCCGCGCAGGTGTCCACCATCTTGTAGACCGGCAGGCGCTTTACCGCGGAAATATCCTTGCCGGAAAGCTGCTCGATCGTCTTGTCGAGGAAGCCCATCTTCTTAGCGCGCAGGTACAGCGCCGCGTCGATCGTGTCCGCCGCCGCAAGCGCCTTTTCAGTGTCGATGATGTTCTGGAACTTGTGCAGGAAGAAGGTGTCCATCGTGGTGACCTCGTGGATCTCCTCAATGGTCATGATGCCGCGGCGCAGCGCCTCGCAGATGTGGAACAGGCGCTGGTCGTCCGTGCGGGCCACGCCCTTTTTGACCTCCGCGTCGGTCTGCTGCCGGATGCGCGGGACGATCATGCTGTCCAGCTTGATCTCGCAGCCGCGCACGGCCTTCATCAGCGCGCCCTCAAAGCTGTTGTCGATGGCCATGACCTCGCCGGTGGCCTTCATCTGGGTGCCGAGCGTATTGTCCGCGTACACGAACTTGTCGAACGGCCAGCGCGGGAACTTGACCACGCAGTAGTCGATGGTCGGCTCGAAGCAGGCCTTGGTCTTTTTGGTCACGGCGTTCTCGATCTCGTCCAGGCCGTAACCGACCGCGATCTTGGCCGTCACCTTGGCGATCGGGTAGCCGGTGGCCTTGGAGGCCAGCGCGGACGAGCGCGACACGCGGGGGTTGACCTCGATGACCGCGTACTCGAACGAGGTCGGATGCAGCGCGAACTGCACGTTGCAGCCGCCCTCTATCCCCAATTCGGTGATGATGTTGAGCGCGGAGGTGCGCAGCATCTGGTATTCCTTGTCGCACAGGGTCTGGCTGGGCGCGACGACCACCGAGTCGCCCGTGTGTACGCCCACCGGATCGACGTTTTCCATGTTGCAGATGGTGATGGCGTTGCCCTTGGCGTCGCGCATGACCTCGTATTCGATCTCTTTCCAGCCGGTAATGCACTTCTCGACCAGGATCTCGTCCACGCGGGAGTACATGATGCCGGTCGCGGCAATCTCGCGCAGCTCGTCCCAGGTGTAGGCGATGCCGCCGCCCGTGCCGCCGAGCGTGTACGCCGGACGGATGATGACCGGCAGGCCGATCTCGCGGGTGAATTCGACCGCGTCCTCCACCGTATGCACGACCTTGGAGGCGATGCACGGCTCGCCGATCTTTTCCATGGTGTCCTTGAACATCTGGCGGTCCTCGGCCTTGGCGATGGTGTCCGGCTTGGCGCCGAGCAGCTTGACGCCCATCTGGTCCAGGAAGCCGCTCTCGCACAGCTCCATCGCGAGGTTGAGGCCGGTCTGGCCGCCCAGGTTGGGCAGCAGCGAGTCCGGACGCTCCTTTTTGATAATCTCCTGCACCGCTTCCACGGTCATCGGCTCGATGTAGACCTTGTCCGCCATGGCCTTGTCGGTCATGATGGTCGCGGGGTTGGAGTTGACGAGCACGACCTCGAGGCCCTCCTCGCGCAGCGCGCGGCAGGCCTGCGTACCCGCGTAGTCGAATTCGGCCGCCTGGCCGATGACGATCGGGCCGGAGCCCAGCACCATTACCTTATGGATATCCTTGCGCAGCGGCATTACTGAGCGCCCCCTTTCGCTTTTTCGATGTTTTCGATGAATTTGTCAAACAGATACGAGGTGTCCATCGGCCCTGGGCAGACCTCAGGATGGTACTGCACGGTGAACACCGGCCGGCCGACGTGCTCCACGCCCTCAACCGTGCCGTCGTTGAGGTTGACATAGCGCACGCGGGCGATCGCCGGATTGACGCTTTCGCCCACGACCGCGTAGCCGTGGTTCTGGCTGGTGATATAGGTGCGGTCCGCGTCCAGGTCCTTGACCGGATGGTTGACGCCGCGGTGGCCGTACTTGAGCTTGCAGGTTTCCGCGCCGATGGCCAGGCTCAAAAGCTGGTGGCCCAGGCAGATGCCGAAGATCGGGATATTGCTTTCCAGCAGCCTTTTCAGGTTGGCGATAATCTCCACGTTTTCCGCGGGATCCCCGGGGCCGTTGGAGAGCATCACGCCGTCAAATCTGCCCACGACCTCCTCGGGCGGGGTGAGCGCCGGAATGGTGACGACCTCGCAGCCGCGCTTTTGCAGCTCGCGCTCGATATTGTACTTCACGCCGTAGTCGTACAGCGCGATGCGGTACTTCTGCTCGCCCTCGGCGGGATAGGTGCGGCTTTCCTCACAGGTAACAGCCCTCACCGCATCTTTGACGACGTAAGCCTTCATCGCCGCGACGGTCTGCTCGTCCGGCTCGAAGCCCTCGGTGTAGATCACGCCGTTCATGACGCCCTCGCCGCGCAGCTTGCGGGTCAGGCGGCGGGTGTCGATGCCCGCCAGGCCGACGACCTTCTGCTCCTTGAGGTATTCGTCCAGCGTCAGGCGGCAGCGCCAGTTGGAGGGATGCTCCGCGATCTCGCGCATGATAAAGCCCGAGACCCAGCTCTTGCGGGACTCGTAATCCTCAAAATTGATGCCGTAGTTGCCGATCAGCGGGTAGGTCATGGTGACGACCTGGCCGTAGTAGGAGGGGTCGGTCAGCACCTCCTGATAGCCGGCCATGCCGGTGTTGAAAACGACCTCGCCGATGCTCTGTCCCTCGTAGCCGACGGAATACCCCTCGAACAGGGTGCCATCCGCGAGCAGTAAATACGCTTTTTTCATTCTTGTATCTCCACGCTCCTTATTACTTCGATCGGAACCACGCTTCCGATCGAGGGGACGCACCGCGCCGCCGCGCGGATGCGTCCATATCTTCGCCCTTGTATCAAAACCGTGATATGTGCTCCCGATTTTGATGAAAATGGCGGCTTGCCGCCATTTTCCATTTGATACGCGCCTAATGGCGCGAATTATCCTGATGGGGGTACCCGATCCCCCCTATCAGATTTTATCGGATCGCCGCGACGATCTCATCCCGCATGCGGATGGCCTCCGCGCGGGCGGCTTCCTTGTAGTCCTCGCCGTTTCTGCCGGTCTTTTTCCACGCGCACATGATGCCGCGCGAGGAGTTGACGATCGCGCCCAGTCCATCGTCGTTAAAGGCGTTTGCGATGTCTTTGGCGGTCGCGCCCTGCGCGCCGTAGCCCGGCACCAGGAAGTAGCTTCTGGGCAGCAGGCCGCGGATGATCTTCTGCTCCTCCGGCCAGGTCGCGCCGACCACCGCGCCGACCTGGTTGTAGCCGCAGGGGGTGTCCAGCCCCTCGCCCCACCTGGCCACCATCTCGGCCATGCGGGCGTAAAGCGGCTTGCCCTCCATATCGCGGTTCTGCAGCTCGCCCGAGGAGGGGTTGGAGGTCTTGACCAGCAGGAACAGGCTCTTGTCCCGCTCGCGGCACTCCTTGAGGAAAGGCTCGACCCCGTCCGTACCCAGGTAGCCGTTGACGGTCACGCTGTCGCAGCCGTAGGGCGCGATTTCGGTGTCGCCCACGCGGGTCTTGCCGAGGTAGGCCTCGGCATACGCAGTCGCGGTCGCGCCGATGTCGTTGCGCTTGATGTCGCCGATGACGTACATGCCCTTGGCGTGCGCGTAGTCGATGGTTTCTTTGAGAGCCATCGCGCCGTACGAGCCTAAAAGCTCGTAATACGCCGCCTGCGGCTTGACTGCGGGTACAATATCGCACAGCGCGTCAATCAGGCCGCAGTTGAAGGCGACCATGCTCTCCGCCGCTGCGCGCAGCGTTTCGCCGTGCAGCATCATGTTGCGGCCCGCGATATGCTGCGGGATGTATTCCAGGCGGGCGTCCAGCCCCGCGACGGTGGGGTTGCCTTTTTCCTTGATCTTTTCTACTAATGTTTGGATCGACATAGATGTTCTTCCTTTCTATCGCTGCATGGCGGTTATTCTACTCACTGCCCAGGATCACAACGTTGTCCTCCCCGTCCACCTCGGTCAGGCGGACGCATACGCGCTCGCCCCGCGCGGTGGGCAGGTTTTTGCCGATATAGTCCGGCCGGATGGGAAGCTCGCGGTGGCCGCGGTCCACCAGCACGGCGAGCTGGATGCGGCCCGCGCGCCCGCAGTGCGACACGGCCTCGATCGCGGCGCGCACGGTGCGGCCAGTGTACAGCACGTCGTCCACCAGCACCACGGTCGCGCCGCCGATGCGAGGATCGGGCGGCGGCAACGGCCCGTCCGCGCGCGGCTTATCGTCCCGCCAGGGGGTGACGTCCAGCTCGAGTACAGGCGGCGCCTTGCCCTCCACCTCGCCGAGCTTGGCGGCGATGCGCTGCGCCAGGAACACGCCGCGCGTTTTCACCCCGGCGAGCAGCAGGTCCTCCGCGCCCTTGTTTTTTTCGATGATCTCAAACGCAATGCGGGTCAGCGCGCGGCGCACGCCGTCCGCGTCCATAATTACGGCCTTCTGCCCGGCCATCCTGCGGCCTCCCCTCAAAAAATGGTAAAAAAACAGCCTCCTGCGCCACAAGCAGAAAGCCGTACCAAGCTACACCTGTCCCCCACTCTGCGGCCGACAGCGTACGCACTGTTTTCTGCCTTGGCGGCTCACGGGCCGCGCCTTAAAGGCGGATTGTTGGATATATTATATCGTATGCCGCGGGTTTTGTAAACAGTCGAAGCTCCAAAACAAATTTGTTTTTTTATGCAATTTTTGTTGCCGCCGCACACATGCAAGTCTGCGCACATTCCGGACATACTATGCTTGCAGCACCGAAGCAAATCAAATTATGAAAGGCGGCGGACTTTTATGCGTGTATCTCCCTTCATTTCCGGCATTGCGACCGGCGCGGTGGCGGGTGCGGTCGTCTCTATGGTCGCGGCGGGCGCGATGATGAACCCCTCGGTACGCCGGAGCGCTCAGCATGCGGCAAACAAGGCCGAGCATGCAATGCACAAGGCGGCGAAGGGCGTCGGCCATATGATCGGCTGAGGCGGGGCGGCGGGGGAAGAAAGCGCGCTTTCTCCCCCGCCGCCGCTTTTTCCTACAGGGCACGGCAGCAAGCTCCTCTTGACAAACGCGCGCGCCTCCCCTATAATGGTTACATCCTCAAAAGGGAGTAGGATAAGTTCCGCTGTCAACATCCCGTCCGGATTTCCGGTCTGGCGGCGGACGCCGGCACGGCCGGTCACAAGACTTTTGAGTAAGCGCTTCCACGCCGCGAAGCGCTTACTCAAAAGTCTTTTTTATTTGCGTCAGGATCCGCCGCAGATAAAAACCGGCCGCCGGCGGCAAACTATCCCATCCCCCGCCGCATCCCCACTTTTTTGACAAAAAGGAGTTTTGGCTACATGCAACCTGTTTTCTATGACCGCACAGCCGCGCAGGCGCTCAGCGATATGGACAGCGACCGCGCCGGCCTTTCCCCCGCCGAGGCCGCCGCGCGCCTTGCGCGGTACGGACGCAACACCCTTGCGGAAGAGCGCGGTAAATCCGTCCTGCAGGTGTTTTTCTCCCAGTTTAAGGACCTGTTGGTCGTTATCCTGCTCGCAGCGGCTGTGATCTCCATGCTGTCCGGCAATGCGGAGAGCACGATCGTCATTTTCGCCGTGCTGCTTCTGAACGCCGTGCTCGGCACGGTCCAGCACTGCAAGGCGGAAAAGTCTCTGCAAAGCCTCAAGGCCATGTCCTCGCCCTCGGCCAAGGTCGTACGCGGCGGCGCGCGGCTGGTCGTCCCCTCCGCCGAGGTCGTTCCCGGCGATATCGTGGAGGTGGAGGCCGGCGATATGATCGTCGCGGACGGGCGCATTCTGGAGAATTTTTCGCTCAAGGTCAACGAAAGCTCGCTGACCGGCGAAAGCGAGGGCGTGGAAAAGACCGCCGACCCGCTTGCCGGCGGCAAGGTCGCGCTCGGCGACCAGAAAAACATGGTGTTCTCCGGCTCGCTGGCGACCTATGGCCGCGCGGTCATGGTCGTCACCGCGACCGGCATGCAGACCGAACTGGGCCGCATCGCCGCCCTGATGAACCAGACCCGTGAGCGCAAGACCCCGCTGCAGCGCAGCTTGGACGACTTCAGCCGCCGTCTGGCCGGCATCATCCTGGCGATCTGTGCGGGCGTGTTCGCGCTTTCGCTGTACCACGCGGGCAGCTGGGGCTTTCAGGCGGTGCTGGATTCGCTGATGTTCGCGGTCGCGCTGGCCGTGGCCGCGATTCCCGAGGCGCTCAGCTCGATCGTGACCATCGTTCAGGCCATGGGTACACAGAAGATGGCCCGGCAGAACGCCATTATCAAGGAGCTTAAGGCGGTGGAAACGCTGGGCGCGGTATCCGTGATCTGCTCGGATAAAACCGGCACGCTGACCCAGAACAAGATGACCCCGCAGAAGATCTACGCGGACGACATGCTGCTGGACGAATCGCACCTCGACCTTGCCAACGACGTGCAGCGCCTGCTGCTCAAGGCCGCCCTGCTCGCCAGCGACGCCACCACCGACGAGCAGACTGGCGAGGCGATCGGCGACCCAACCGAGGTCGCACTGGTCATGATCGGCGACCGCCTCGGCGTGGACGAAAGCGCCTACCGGAAGCAGCACCCACGCCTGGCCGAGCTTGCGTTCGACTCCGACCGCAAGCTGATGAGCACGCTGCACGATATTGAGGGCGTACCCACCTTATATACCAAGGGCGCGATCGACGTGCTGCTCGACCGGTCGGACTATGTCCTCACCTCCGCCGGTCCGGTTCCCATGACGGAGGAATGGAAGGCACGGATCGCGGCGGTCAACCTCGAGCTGTCGCAGGAGGGGCTGCGCGTGCTGGCGTTTGCCAGCCGGACGCTCGACGCCGTGCGCGGGCTGACGCTGGCGGACGAACACGGCTTTACGTTTATCGGCCTGGTTTCCATGATCGACCCGCCGCGCCCCGAGGCGGTGCGCGCGGTCGCGGACGCGGCGCGCGGCGGCGTGCGCACCATCATGATCACAGGCGACCACAAGGTCACGGCCACCGCGATCGCGCGGCAGATCGGCATTTTCCGCGACGGAGACGAGGCGCTTTCCGGCGTTGAGCTGGATGAGCTGGACGACAGCGCCCTGGACGAGCGGCTGGCGCGCGTTTCGGTCTACGCGCGCGTCTCCCCCGAGCATAAGATCCGCATTGTCGAGGCCTGGCAGCGCAAAGGACGCATTGTTTCCATGACAGGCGACGGCGTCAACGACGCGCCCGCCCTCAAGGCCGCCGACATCGGCGTGGCCATGGGCATCACGGGTACCGAAGTTTCCAAGGACGCGGCCTCCATGATCCTGGCCGACGACAATTTCGCCACGATTGTGGGCGCGGTCGTCAACGGCCGCAGCGTATACACCAACATCAAAAACGCGATCAATTTCCTGCTCTCGGGCAACATGGCGGGCATCCTGTGCGTGCTTTTCACCTCGATCCTCGCGCTACCCGTGCCGTTCGCGCCCGTCCACCTGCTGTTCATCAACCTGCTGACCGACTCTCTGCCCGCAATTGCGATCGGCGTGGAGCCGGCGTCCGGCGATCTGCTGGACCAGAAGCCCCGCGACCCTGGGGAACCGATCCTCACCCGCGACCTGCTGCTGCGCATCTTTCTTTACGGTGCGCTCATCGCCTGCGCCGCTATGGCCGCGTATTTCATCGGCCTGCGCGCCGGCGGCGACGGCCTTGCCATGACGCTCGCGTTCGCCACCCTGACGCTCGCGCGCCTGTTCCACGGCTTTAACTGCCGCGGCAGTCTGCCGCTCTTCCGTCTCGGCCTGCTGACCAACAAGGCGAGCCTGTGCGCCTTTGCTGCGGGTGTCGCGCTGCTGGCCGCCGTGCTGCTGATCCCCGGCCTGCAGGGACTGTTCCAGGTCGCGCCGTTCACCGTGGGACAGCTCGGCGCGGCCGCGCTGCTCGCGTTCCTGCCCACGCTGGTAATTCAGCTTTGCAAAAGCCTCCGGTCCTCCCGTTAAGCCCTGCAGGGACGCGGACAGTAATCCCCTGCCCGCGTCCCTTTTCTAGCCCCCTTATAGTTGACAGCGCAACCGATAAGGTGTACGATAATACTGCGATAATTATTGCGCAATCAACTATTTGAGGAATGAACATGATGAAGCATCAACCAATCACTGTGCTGCGGTACATATCCCTGCTGCAGCGCAACACCCAGCGGTATTTCGACCTGGCGCTGGAGCGGGATAATATCGGCGGCGGGCAGCAATTCTTCCTGCTGTGTATTTTCGAGCAGGACGGCGTCAGCCTGCTCGACCTCGCGCGTTTCGGCGGCTTTGACAAGGGTACGGTGACGCGCGCAGTCCAAAAGCTCGGCGGGGAGGGATATGTTTACGCCACGCCCGACGAGCAGGATAAGCGCGTCCACCATCTCCACCTGACCGACAAGGGGCGCGCCCTTGTCGAGCGCGTGTACACGGTGCGGGATTACTGGACCGCGTCGCTCACCAGCGGGCTGGGGGAAGCCGAGCGCGAGCGCCTGCTGGCCGCCCTGCGCGCCATGTCGGAACATTCCTGCAACACACTGAAGGAAATCGCCGGCCGGAAAGGAGAGCTGCCCCATGCAGACCCTGCGGGCTGAACCGAACGCCTCCGTTCCCCAGAACCCGCTCGGCTGCAAGCCGGTCGGCCGGCTGCTGGTGACCTTCTCCCTTCCCGCCATCGTCTCCTGCCTGATCAACTCGATTTACAACATCGTGGACCAAATCTTCATCGGGCAGGGCGTCGGCTATCTGGGCAACGCCGCGACAACGGTCGCTTTTCCGGTCATGACCATCCTGCTGGCATTCTCCACCCTGATCGGCGCGGGCAGCAGCGCGCACGCGGCCATCCGTCTGGGGGAAAAGAACGAGGAGGAAGCCGAGCGTACGCTCAACACCGCGTTCTCCTTTTCCATCCTGCTCAGCGTCGTGCTGATGGTCCTCGGCCTGCTCTTCCTGCGCCCCCTGCTGCGCGCGTTCGGCGCGACCGATTCCATCCTGCCTTACGCGCTCGACTACACCTCGATCATCCTGCTCGGCACGCCCTTTAACATGGTTTCGGTCGTGCTGTCCAACCTAGCGCGCACGGACGGCCATCCGCGCATGTCCATGTACGGTATGATGATCGGCGCTTTCCTGAATACGATCCTCGATCCCATCTACATATTCGTCCTGCACTGGGGCGTCAAGGGCGCGGCGATTGCCACGATCACCTCGCAGATCATCTCCGCCGTTGTACTGACCCTGTATTTCCTGCGGCCGAGCCGCGGCAACCCGCGCCACATGCGCCTGCGCCGCGCCTACCGCCGGCCGGACTGGTATCTGGTGCGCCGCGCGATGGCGCTTGGCGTCTCCTCCGGCATCACGCAGTCGGTCGGCTGCATCATGCAGGTTGTGATGAATAATTCCCTGGTGCATTACGGCGACCAGAGCGCCATCGGCGGCGACGTGGCGCTGAGCGCCATGGGCATCGTGATGAAGATCGCCATGATTATGGCCGCGTTCGGCATCGGCGTGGGGATCGGCGCGCAGCCCATCCTCGGCTTCAATCGGGGTGCGAAAAACTTTGCCCGCATCCGCCGCACCTATCTGCTTGCGGTCACATTCGCCACAGGTCTGATTGCGTTCTGCTGGCTGCTCTGCCAGTTGTTTCCTGAGACGATTGTGGGCATTTTCGGCAAGGAAAACGCCGCGTTCACGGATTTTGCGGTCAAATGTCTGCGCATCTACCTGTTCAGCATCTTCTGCGCAGGCTTCCAGATCGTATCCACCAACTATTTCCAGGCCACCGGCCAGCCGCTTAAAGCATCCGTGCTGTCCATGCTGCGCCAGCTCCTGCTGCTGATCCCGCTCATCCTGATCCTGCCGCTGTTCTTCGGCCTGGACGGCATCCTGTATTCCGCCCCCATCGCGGATGCGGCCTCTGCCGCGATCGTCGCGTTCTTCATCGTGCCGGAGATGCGCCGCCTGCGGCAGCAGATCGGGCAGATGCCGCCCGCGGAGGCGTAAAATCAGCGCCGCGGGCATACCCGCGGCGCCTGCCGGCTTTTCCCTACAGTATCCGGACCATCTGCCCGAACAGCGGCAGCGCCGCCATGCTCAGGAGCGACGTCACCGCACAGATCACGCTGGAATACTCCGCGTCCCCGCCGTAGACCTGCACCATCTGAGTGATCGTACTGCCTGAATTCGTGGCCACGGACAAGAGCGCGGCAGTCAGGATCAGCGAGCCGTCCGGCGCCATCTGCGCCAGATGCAGCGCCTTGACCAACAGGAGCGCGGCCAGCGGGCAGGCGACCATTCGCAGCCCGACCACAAGGGGAAGCCTGCGGTACGACCGCACCCTTTCCCAGCTCAGGCTGCCGATCAAAATGCCCGTCACGACCATGCTGAGCGGGCCGAACAGGTCGGCCATTCCCTCCACCGTTCCGCTGACCACCGCAGGCACTGGAAGCTGCAGCGTAAACAGCGCGATGCCAATCAGCATGGAGATCATGTTGGGATTGAGGAACAGCTTTTTCCAGCTTACGGTGCGCTCGCCGGACAGGGTGAACTTACAGTGCGTCCACACCAGGAACGTATGCACGCAGATCATCGCCGTGGCATACACCACCCACTCCTGGCCGATCGCGGCGCCCACAATCGGCACGGCGATGCCGGTGTTGAAATAGATGACCGACATCGACTCCACCGGCGTCAGATGCAGCGGGCGCTTGAGCAGCGTGACGGCGGCCACCAGCACCAGGCTGACGCCCAGCGCCGCCGCATAGGACAGGAGCAGCCCCCTGGTCTTGTCCGGCGTGAACTCGACCATGAACGAATGCAGCACGACCGCTGGCAACACGATGTACAGCATCATCTTGGAAAGGATTTTGCTTTCCTCCACCGTGATGATGCCCAGGCGGTAAACCACAAAGCCGATGAGCATCATCAGGAACAGCTTCCCGACTTCCCCAGCAAGCGACCAGAACATATCCATTTCCCCATTCCCCCTGCCGTTTCCAGACAACGGCTTTTCCCTTATCTTTCAGTTATACCGCCGTTGACGAGCTGCTGTCAAGAGGGCGGGCGCGGCTGATTTACTTTCCCCCCCGCTTTATGGTAGAATACGATATCCCGTTATCCCACGCAGGCAGGCTTTTTTTATTGCGGCAATCTGAACGAAACAAGGCTGGAAAGGAACAACTATGGAAATCTCTGCATTTGCAGCAAAATTGGCTGCGGAAACCGAAAAAATCATCCTCGGCAAGCACGACCGCATCGAGCTGATCATTGCGGCGCTGCTCGCCGGCGGGCATATCCTGCTCGACGACTTGCCCGGTGTCGGCAAGACCACGCTCGTCAAGACCCTCTCGCTCGCGTCCGGCTGCGCGTCGCGCCGTGTGCAGTTCGTCCCCGACCTGCTGCCCTCGGACATCACGGGCATGAACATCTTCGACCAGCGCACCGGCGAATTCCGGCTGCTGCGCGGACCGGTGTTCACACACATCCTGCTCGCGGACGAGATCAACCGCGCCGTGCCGCGCACCCAGTCCGCGCTGCTCGAGGCCATGGAGGAGCAGCACGTCACCATTGACGGCGAAACGCTGCCCCTGCCCGCGCCGTTCTTCGTGCTGGCCACCCAGAATCCGGTGGAATCCGAAAGCACGTTCCGCCTGCCCGCCGCACAGATGGACCGCTTCCTGATGCGCCTGTCCATGGGCTATCCGGACGCGGCCGAGGAGGCCCAGATGCTGCGCAACCTGGGCGACGCCATGCCGTTCGACCAGGTGCGGGCGGTCACCGGACCAGAGGAGATCCTCGCGCTGCGCGCCTCGCTTCAGAATATACAGGTGTCGGACGCGGTTACGGAGTACATCGTCGCGCTCGTCGCCGCGACGCGCGGCTGCCCCGGCGTCGCCATGGGTGCCAGCCCCCGCGCCTCTCGCGCACTGTTCCGCGTAGCCAAAGCCTGGGCCGCCATGCGCGGGCGCGCGTTCGTCACGCCGGACGACGTGCAGTACCTCGCCCGCTTTGTCCTGCCGCACCGCCTGCTGCTCGAAAGCGAGGCCCAGCTCGCCGGACGGACGGGCGAGACCGTGGTCGCGGAGCTGCTCGAAAGCGTACCCGTGCCGCCCGCCCAGAGCGGTATTTACGATGAATAAGCGCCTACAGTTCGGGCGCGCGTCCAGCATACTCGTTTCCCTGCCCGCGGTCGCGCTGTGGCTTATCCTGTGCGTAGCCGCCGCGGTCGGGGACCTGCTCGTGCTGTCCGCGGCCTTCGCGTTCCTGTTCCTGCTGTCCGGCGCGGCGTTTTTGTGGGGCGCGCGGTCGATCCGGCATGTCACGCTGGAGGTTGACTGCTCCCGCACCCGCCTGTATCCGGACATGGAGACCACGTTCTCCTACACAGTCAAAAACGACAAGCTTCTGCCGTTGATCTGGCTGGAGTTGTCCCAGGGAATTCCCGAGCGCGACTGCCTCACGCCTGACGAGACCTTCGAGCGGTACGCCTGCCTTTCCGGCGAAGCGCAGGGGCGGGAATCCACGCCGGACACAGCGGACCGCCCCGCCCCCGACGCCTATCGCCGCACCTTTTCATTCGTAATGGGCCACGAAACGCTCACCCTGCGCAGCGTGTGGACTGCGCGGCGGCGCGGCGTCTACCGCATGGACCGGCTGATGCTCCGTTCGGGCGACGGCTTCGGGCTGTCCCAGGTCGAGGCCCCCTGCCCGCCGAGCAAGCTTCCCCAAGTACTGGTTTACCCGCGCAGCGTGCCGGTCGATATTTCACTGTTCCTGCAGGAACAGTGGCGGCAGTCGGCCGGCTCGGCCGGCTATCAGGAGGATATGGCCGTGCTGCGCGGCCTGCGCCCCTACCAGCCGAGTGACAGCTGGAAGCGCATCAACTGGCGCATGGCGGCGCGCACGCAGGAGCTTAAGGTCAACTTTTACGAAACCATCCAGCCCCTTTCCGCGCTGTTCGTGCTGGACGGGGAATCGTTCTGCGGCCTGTCCACGGATTATGCCGAGCTGGAGCAAGCGCTTGAGCTCCTCGGCTCGGTCATCGCGCGGCTGTTCCGGCGCGGCGTGACCTGCGGGCTTGCGCTGCCCGCCTCCCGCCGGTATTCGGCCGTTACCCTGCCGCCGGTCGAGGGCCGTTCCGCCGCTGAGCTGCTCGGCCTGCTCGCGGGCTACGACTGCCTGGCGCAGCATCTGTTCGCGGAAAACGGCGACCGGCTGGAACAGTGCGCGCCCTCCCGCTTTGACGAGCGCGCCGTCCTGACCGCCGCGTCCGAGGCCGGCCGCGTCTATCTGATCACCTGCGCGCCGGACGGACCCGTGCATGGGCTGGTCGGCCGGTTGGGTGCGACGCGTGTGACCGTATTTGCCGCCGCGGGCGTCGCCTCGTCCGCCGACCCTGACCTGCGTGTTGTGCCGCTGCGGCGGCTGGCAAAGGGGGCGGCGGTATGAACGGGCGCTCCCCCCTGTTCGGCGCGGCGGTGCTGTTTTCCACCATCGCCTCGCTGTCGTTTGTTTTCGGCTTTTTCTCACAGGTCGAGACCGGCTCGTTCACCTCGGCCTGCCTGCCCGTATGGGCCTGCTTCCTGCTGGCGTATCATTTCTGCCTCAGCCGCCTGCTGCGGCGCGCGCAGCCGGTGCGCCGCCTTGCGCTGGTCACGGCGCTGTTTTTCGCGGCGCAGGCCACGGTATCCTTCGCGGTCTACGGCCGCTTTTCCTCGACCATGGGCATCCTGTTCGCAGTCATCATGTGGCTGAGCTGCTATTATATCAGCTATGGCACCCTGCTTCGTCCGGTCACGCCCGAGCGCCTGATCTCGCATCTGGATGGAAACATCGTACTCCTGTTCATCGGTCTGGCCTACTATTCGCTGACGGGACGGCCGATGCGCCCTCTGCTGCCGCTGCTGCTGGCCGCCGTGCTGACGATGGCGGCCGCGGTCGCGCGCCGCTCGGCAGGCGGGCGTTCCGCTTCCCATGCGGGCGGGCGCGGCGCGGCGATCCTGCTGGCCGCCGTGGGTGGCATGGCGCTGATTGCCGGCGGTGTGATCCTGACGCTGAGCGGACAGATCAAATCCGTGTTGCTGGGCGGATGGGCGCTCCTGCGGGCGCTCGTTTCCCGCCTGTACCACGCGTTCAACGCGTTTTTCCTGTGGCTCCTGTCCCACTTCACGCCGGATGAGTCCGGCACGCTGGAGGGAACGCCCCTACCCGGCAACGTGACCGCCGAGCAGTCCGAGCAGGCCGCGCGGTTTTCCGAGCTGATGCTGTACGCGCTGCTCGTGCTGATTATCGTCGGGCTGGCGGCCGCGCTGATCCTGCTGCTGCGCCGCGGCAGACTGCGCCTGACGGTGGGCGGGATGCGCGGCGAGCTGGGCGTCCAGCGCGAGCGGCCGCGCCTGTCCGCGCTGCTGCGCGGGCTTTGGGCGCGGCTGCAGACGCGGATACGGTTTGCAATGCGGTATGTGACCGAGCGCAACACCGCGCCCGGCGTGCTGCACCGCATCCAGCGGCAGGCGCGCCGCAGGCGGCTCGGCCGGCAGGAGGGCGAAACCTGCCGCCAGTTCCTTATGCGCATGAACGCGCTCTATCCCGACTGCGAGGGGGAACTGCGGTTCCTGTCGGACGCGCTCGACGCGCGGTATTTCGGCGGCGGGGATTTCCTGACCGCGCGTGAAGCCGCGATGCTGTGGAAAAAGCTGCGCGTCTCCCGCCGCAGAGCATAAAAAAGCACGGATGGCTTTTCCATCCGTGCTTTTTGCGTCCGGTTCAGCGGACGACTTCGATCAGGTCTTCGATGCCGCAGTCGAGGGCGACGCACAGTTTCAGTAATACATCACTGTCATACCGCGCCACTTCATTCTTAAAGTATCTATCCAATGTCTGATACGGGATTCCCGTTAATTTATTAACTTTGTAACGATTCAATCCGTTTGATTCCATAGCCTCACGGACTGTCAATCTGATAGAATTCATTTATATCACCTGATATATACATTAATTATAAATAATCAAATTGACAATTCATTATTTATAATATACTATTATGTATATATTGTTGAAGTGATATATGATGAATGAAAAATTTTTTGCTCTAAAACACCGCCATGATAAAGACTACCTCCAGCGCTTGGAACAGGACGACCCGCAGCGCTTCTGGCGCGGGATGCTCCGGCTCTGTCTCGCTATGGCGCGGGAGGATGCCGTTCGAGAGAAACACCGCCGGAAGTATTGACCGCTTTATATCCCCTCGGCAACGGGGACGGTGCGCCGCCCGGCGCGGGGGCAAAAGGGGAGGACAACCCGCATGGGTTTTCCTCCCCTTTTGAATTCCCTGCTTTCCTTTTTTCGCGGCTGCAGGGCTTTGGCGCTTCCGCAAGGCCGGTTTACGGCATTTGCTCCCGCAAATAAGGGCGCGCTCCGCGCGCAAGGTGGGTCGCGCGTTCCATCTGCCGCCCATTTGCTATATCACGGTAAGCACAACGGCTTCCACCCCAGGGGGCAGGATGGCGGCGGCTTTCCCCCTCCCGCGCGCGCTGTTACGCGCGCATAGACCGTTTCGGACAGGCGGCATCCGTTTTCCCGCTGTCCCGTTCTAACCTCCGCGCGAACAGAGCTCCCGCAACAGCCCCCGTATTTTTTCGGAGCGGTCCTGGTCAGAAATAGGAACGGCGCAGCCGTTCCGGCCTCCGGCCTGTGCATCAGGGAAAAGGGGTGATTGGCAAGAGGGGAGAAACCGTTGGTTTCTCCCCTCTTGTCCGCCCGCGCCGCGCAGGCGCAGCTTCCCCGCTTTCGCCAAAGCGGAAACGCAAACCAGTCAATCCTCCTGCGCCGCGCGGCCCATTTTTTTCTCATACAGCCGCCGCGCCGCGTATACGACCGGCGTATCCAGCAGCGAGGTAAAAATAAAGATCACATAGCTCGACAGCGCGACTGACAGCAGCGTCGGCATGTCATACGTTCCCCAGAATGCCAGCGCGGTAAACAGAACCGTGTTGACGAGCTGGGAAACCAGCGTCGAACCATTGTTGCGCAGCCAGAGGAACGCGCGGTGGTCGCCCGTGCGCTTTTCAGTAAAGGCCCACCATTTATGGTAAAGCCAGACGTCGAAGATCTGCGCGACCGCGTATACCGCAAGCGAGGAAAGCATCATGCGCGGCGTATTGGAAAACACCGCCCGCATCGGCTCCTGCGCCCAGTCGTTCACCGACGGCGCATACAGCAGCCAGGACTGCGAGACGAGGATAAACAGCACGTTTGCCGCGATGCCCGCCCAAACCGCACGCTGCGCGGTCTTTTTCCCCGCGACCTCGCTCAGGATATCGGTCACAAGGAACGTCGTTGCGAACAGGATGTTGCCGAGCGTCATCTCCATGCCGAACGCATCCACCAAAATCATCACCTCGATGTTTGCCGCGATCGTCGCAAACACCGTGAACGCCATCATCCCGCCCGTACCGAACAGGTAAAACCACAGAAGCACCGTCCCATACAGCACAACGAGCGAAACCGCCAGTAAAATTTCATTTGTCATTCCAGTTCTCCTACACCAAAGTCCGTGTTGTCCAGCAGGATGTCCACGCGGGGCTCATCCCGATAGAGCGGATACACCTGATGGATAAAGGCGTCCCGTGCCGCCTGATCCGGCTTGACAGACGTGGTGTTCGGAACCATGATGTTGACGCATACTCGGTCGAAATAGGCAAGGCCCGTGCGGATATCGCGCGCCATGCTCTCCGCGGTCTGTCCGGCCAGGCCGAACAGCAGGCAGCAGTCATCGAAATCGGCCGCGATTTCAGCGGGATCGGCCGCATCGATGCCCTTGTCCAGCACGCGCTCGCGGTAGTCCGCGTCGAACGTCTCGACACCGATCTTGACGTGCAGCCGCACGCCCTGCGCTGAAAACCGCGCGCGCAGGGCGGGAAGCGTCCTTCGGAACAGCCAATGGCTCTCGATGTGCAGGTCGCGGACGCCTTTTTCGCGGCAGACGCGCTCGATCTCGCGCACAGTGGATTCGTCCAGCTCCGCGAATGAGCCGGAGTTGATTGCCTCCAGCCGGCCGAACACCCCCATGACCTGAGACAATGCCTTCCGGTTGAGCGCAAGATTGGCCTGCTCATCGCGCGATGCGTCCAAATGGTAATCGCAGAACTTGCAGCGCCGCCACGCGCAGCCGCGGCCGCGCAGCAGCACGATCTCGCGCGGGTTCTTGCCCTCGATCACCGAATAGCGGGTCAGTTCCACCGATCCCCCTCCCTTTTGCAAAAAAATAAGGCGCACCGTAACGGTACACCATCACCGCGCCGCAAGGCGCATATCCGACAGAAAATTTGCATATTTGCGCAGCATACAAATTTTCATCAAAAGCCAGGACGTGCGCCTGATTTTTGATACAAGGCAACGGTTCTGCATGCCGTTTTTGCGGCGTGCAAAATCGCGCTTGGGCTTTTCCCGCGTACTGCACTGTGCGGCGCAGCCCGCCCCGACCGGAACTCCGTTTCGATCGAAGCCTTTCCCGTAGTTTTGTTTATAGACAGGATGGTTCCGAACTGTCTGTTCTTCAGTTGCTTTTCCATTATAGCGGATTTCACCGGAAAGTCAAGCATATAGTTAGGATGGACGCTGAACAAGGGGGAATTCCATGATGCTTGACAAAATCGCGCTGATGAACGAAATGGTGCGCGCATTTGTATGGGGCGTACCCATGCTGGTGCTGCTCACCGGTACGGGCATCTATTTCACCGTGCGCACCGGCCTGTTCCAGGTGCGCTATACCGGCCTGTGGCTGCGCAAGACGCTGCTCTCCTGCTTTTCCGGTGCGGCGCGGCGCACCAGCTCGAAAAACGCGGTCTCCCCCTTTGCGACCATGTGTACCGCGCTGGCCGCGACGGTCGGTACGGGCAATATCGCGGGCGTGGCCACCGCCCTGACCATTGGCGGGCCGGGCGCGGTGTTCTGGATGTGGGTATCCGCCTTTTTCGGCATGATGACCGCGTTCGCGGAGAACACGCTCGGCATGCTGTACCGCGAGCGCGGACCGGACGGGGCCTGGCGCGGCGGCCCCATGCTGTATCTCAAGAACGGGCTGCACAGCCCGTTCCTTGCCGCGGCGTTCGCGCTTTTCTGCGTCCTTGCCTCGTTCGGCATCGGCAATATGAGCCAGTGCAACTCGATCGCCAGCGGCCTGTCCAACGTGTTCCGCGTGCCGCCCCCCGCGACCGGTCTGGCGACCGCCGTGTTGCTCGGCGCAGTCATGCTGGGCGGGCTGAAGCGTATCTCCCGCGTGACCGAAGCCCTGGTCCCGTTTATGGCGCTGTTCTATATGGCCGGTGCGCTGGCCGTGCTGTGGCACGGCCGCGCTGCGCTTCCACAGGCCTGTGGGCAAATCGTCGCCTGCGCGTTCGACTGGCAGGCGGGCGCGGGCGGCGTGCTGGGCTACGGCATGGCGCAGGCCATCCGCATCGGCGTATCGCGCGGCGTGTTTTCCAACGAGGCCGGCTTGGGTTCTTCCGTCATGGTGCATGCTGCGGCGGATGCCAAAGAGCCGTGCGAGCAGGGGATGTGGGCGGTATTCGAGGTGTTTTTCGACACGATCGTGATGTGTACCGTGACCGCGCTGGTCATCCTGACCTCCGGCGTTTACGACGCCGCGCAGTACGGCCTTGCCGCGGGTACGCCGCTGCTCGCCCAACTCCAGACCGGCGCCGCGCTCACCGCCGCGGCGTTCTCTACCGTGTTCGGCCCGCTCGGCGGCGGCTTTGTCGCGGTATCGCTGGTGCTGTTCGCGTTTTCCACCCTGCTCGGCTGGTCCTATTATGGACAGCGGGCGGCTGAGTACCTGTTCGGCAGCCGGTCCGCGCCGCTTTACAAGGCACTGTTCATCGCCGCGGCTGCTCTCGGCTGCACGATGCGGCTCGACCTGGCTTGGGCGCTTTCGGATACGTTCAACGGGCTGATGGCGCTGCCCAACCTGGTCGGCGTGTTCGCCCTGCGGCGGGAAGCGCTCGCGGAGTGGCGCCGCTACCGCCGTGCGAAGGATATTTGACAAATCCCCCTTTTCTCCCCCGCTCTTTCCGCACAGATTGCACAAATTTACACAATCCGTTTTGTAAATGCCGGATTCCATCTTGTCAAGCCAGAGAAATGCATATAGAATAATAAAATAGACTTGCATGGAGCCTGCGGATCCTGCAAAAAGAATGAGGGGGAACTGAATATGGACCTGACATCCACCGTCTGGACATTGCTGCCGCCGGTCATTGCGATCGCGCTGGCGCTCATCACCAAGGAAGTATATTCGTCTCTGCTGATCGGTATCCTTTCGGGCGCGCTGCTGCTCACCGGCTTCAACCCGCTGCACGCGGTCGAGACCACGTTTGAGGTCATGGGCAGCAAGCTGGGGGACAATATCGAGATCTGTATTTTCCTGGTGCTGCTCGGCATACTGGTATCGCTCGTCACAAAATCGGGCGCTTCCCGCGCATACGGAAACTGGGCGGTCAAGACCATCCGTACCCGACGCGGCGCGGCGTTCGCAACTTCGTTTTTGGGCGTTTTCATTTTTGTGGACGACTATTTCAACTGCCTGACCGTCGGCACGGTCATGCGGCCGGTCACGGACAAGTACCGCATCACGCGCGCCAAGCTCGCGTACATCATCGACGCGACCGCCGCGCCGGTCTGCATCATCGCGCCGATCTCCAGCTGGGCCGCCGCGGTCGGCTCCTCGCTGCCTGAATCCAGCTCGATGGACGGCTTCTCACTGTTCCTTCAGACCATCCCGATGAACCTGTACGCACTCCTGACGCTCATGTTCCTGATATGGCTGATGGCGGCGGACTTCGACTTCGGTCCCATGGGTAAATATGAGGCCGAGCATAAGAAGGACGAGCTTTCCAGCGTGGAGGAAAACCATGTGGTCGGCGGCACGGGCAAGGTATACGACCTGATCCTGCCGATCTGTGTGCTGATCGTCCTGTGCATTTCGGCCATGCTGTACACGGGCGGCATTCTGGAGGGCGCGAACATCATCGACGCGTTCGCCAACTGCTCCTCCTCGACCTCGCTGGTACTCGGCTCGTTCTTTACGCTGATATTCACCTTCCTGCTGTATATCCCGCGCAAGATCCTGACGTTCAGCCAGTTCTGCGAGGCGTTCACCGAAGGCTTCAAGGCCATGGTGCCTGCCATCATGATCCTGACGCTGGCGTGGACGCTGTCCGGCGTCTGCTCGGAGGATTATCTCAACATCGGCGGCTATGTATCCTCGATTGTCAACGGCGATTCCATGGTATCCGTGCTGATGCCCGCGATCTTCTTCCTGATCGCGCTCGGCCTCGCATTCGCCACCGGCACCTCCTGGGGTACGTTCGGCATCCTGATCCCGATCGCGGTCGCGGTCTTCGGCGACGCACCCAGCACCATGCTGGTCATGACAGTCGCGGCCTGCCTGTCCGGCGCGGTCTGCGGCGACCACATCTCCCCGATCTCGGACACGACCATCCTTGCCTCGGCGGGCGCGCAGTGCAACCATATCGACCACGTCTCCACGCAGATTCCCTACGCGCTGATGGTAGCGGTGTTCTGCTTCATCGGTTATTTGGTCGGTGGCTTCTGCGGCAACGGCTTCGTCGCCCTGGTCGTCGGCGTGATCCTGCTGTTCTGCGCGATTCTTGTGATCTCCGCCCAGCAGAAAAAACGCGCGCAAAACTGAAAACAAAACGCAGGAATCCCCCGATTTCGGGGGATTCCATTTCTCTACCTTGGAAGGTGTATCCTTTTGACTACTGATCTGACCGAGGGCAAGCCCTCGCAAAAGCTGTTCTGGTTCTCGCTGCCGCTTCTTCTCAGTGTGGCGTTCCAGCAGCTCTACCAGATGGCCGACTCGGTCATTGTCGGCCGTTTCGCCGTTTCCGTCCAGGCGGGCGAGCTGGCGCTCGCCGCAGTGGGCGCGAGCTATCCGGTCACCCAGCTTTTCATGGCCGTGGCGACCGGCATCAACATCGGCACAAGCGTACTGGTTTCCCAGTTGTTCGGCGCCAGGCGCTATGTGCGCATGAAAAGCGCGGTTTCTACCGCGTTGCTGACCACAACCGCGGTCGCGCTGCTGCTGACGCTGGCCGGCGCACTGGGAACGGACACGGTCATGGACGCGCTGAAAACGCCGGCCGATATTTTTTCCGACGGCGCGCTCTACCTACGCGTTTACGTTTTCGGCCTGCTGTTCCTGTTCCTCTACAATGTGTGTACGGGCATCTTCAACGCCATGGGCGACAGCCGCACACCGCTGGTCCTGCTGATCCTGTCCTCGGTGAGCAACGTGATCCTCGACCTGGTTTTTGTCGCGGTTTTCCACTGGGGCGTCGCAGGTGTCGCCTGGGCGACGTTCATCGCCCAGGGCTGCGCGGGCGTGCTGGCGTTCCTGTTGCTCCTGCGCCGCGTGCATGCGTTCGATACGGGCGGCCATTTCCTGCTTTTTTCGTTCGATATGCTGCGCCGGCTGGTGGGCTACGGCATCCCCTCGATCGCCCAGCAGAGCTTTGTCTCGGTCGGCAACGTCATCATCCAGTATTATGTCAACCTGTGCGGCGCGACGGTCATCGCGGGCTTTTCCGCCGCAACCAAGGTCAATATGTTCGCGCTGACCTGCTGCATGTCGTTCTCCTCCGGCCTGTCAAGCTATGTGGCGCAGAACATCGGCGCGCGCAGGCTGGACCGCATCCCGCCCGGACTTAGGGCGGGTGCCTGCTATTCCATCGGCCTCGCGATGATTTTCACCGCGCTTTACATGCTGCTGGCCAACCCGCTCGTCGGCCTGTTCGTCCCCGCGGGCAGCGCGTCGGGCGTGATCGGCGTGGGGCGGCAGTTCCTGTTTATCGTAGCGCCGTTCTACGGCCTGCTATGCGTCAAATTCGTGTGCGACAGCGTGCTGCGCGGCGCGGGCGCCATGCGGCTGTTCATGGTGACGACGTTCTCCGACCTGATCCTGCGCGTGGGCTTCTCGGTTTTGCTGTTCCGGTTCTGGCAGGAGCTTGGCATCTGGCTCTCCTGGCCGATCGGCTGGCTACTGGGTACCGGCATCTCCTTCTGGTTTTACCGGAGCGGCCTCTGGAAAAAGAACCTACCGGAGCTGTAACGCCCGGCCAGAGAAAAAAAGCCCGCCGGCGGCGTGTCTGCCGGCGGGCTTTTCCGTCCCCCTGCGTCCCGCCGGCGTATAGTTTGCGCTTTTCCTCCCAAAATAAAAAAGAAAAAGGGGGAAATGCCTTGCTAAAGCTTGTCCATGCGAGTAAAATATATGACAGAAGCGGCGTTTGCGCGCTGCGCGGCGTCAACCTGTCCGTCCGGCGCGGCGACTATGTTTCGATCACCGGCGCGTCCGGCTCGGGCAAGTCCACGCTGATGCACATTCTCGGCCTGCTCGATACGCTGACCGAGGGCCGCTACCTGCTCGGCGGGACCGACGTTTCCGGCCTGCCGCCGCAGGCACTCGCCCGCCTGCGCGGCGAGAAGATCGGCTTTGTGTTCCAGCGCTTCCAGCTCATCCCAGGCATGACCGCGCTGGAGAACGTCGCCCTGCCGCTCACCCTGCAGGGCGTGGCGCGGCCGGAGCGGCTGGCGCGCGCCGCGGAGGCTCTGCGTGCGGTCGGCCTGTCCCACCGCACGGCACACAAGCCAAACCAGCTTTCCGGCGGCCAGCAGCAGCGCGTCGCGATCGCGCGCGCGGTGGTCACGCGCCCCTGCGTCGTTCTGGCGGACGAGCCCACGGCCGGACTCGACCCGGAAGCGGCGGCCGAGGTGCTTTCCCTGCTCGACGGGCTGCATGAGCGGGGCAACACGGTCGTACTCATCACGCATGACCATACGGCGGCCGCCCGCGCCGCGCGGCGGCTGTATCTGGAGGGCGGCGTGCTTTCCGGCTGAATCCGTATTTATTCCAGGAGGCATGTTATGAACCGGCGGGATAAGGACAACTATTATCTGGATATGGCGCAGGTCGCGCTCGAGCGCGGCACCTGCCTGCGGCGCAATTTCGGCGCGGTGATCGTCAAAAACGACGTGATCGTTTCCACCGGCTACACCGGCGCGCCGCGCGGCCGCGAGAACTGCATCGACATCGGCACCTGCATCCGGCAGAAGCTGGGCATCCCGCGCGGCGAACGGTACGAGTTCTGCCGCTCGGTCCATGCCGAGGCCAACGCCATCATCGCGGCGCCGCGCGAACAGATGCTCGGCGCGACGCTCTATCTGGTCGGGCGGGACATGTCCACCGGCGAAATCATGCCCGACGCCAATTCCTGCACCATGTGCAAGCGCCTGATTATCAACGCGGGTATCGAACGGGTGGTCATCCGGCGCGACAACGATACATACGATACCATCAGCGTGCGCGACTGGATCTACCACGACGACGTTTTGGACGGCCGACGCGGCTATTGACGCGGCTGGACAGGGGTATCTTCACCAGGATAAGGAGCCGGACGCACTGGCCGGCTTTTTATAGCGGGCCGCCGGAAACGGCTGCTCTCATCGGGCGCGCGGCGCGGGTATTTTTCCCCTCCCGCGCGCGTAAACACAGGACCGCGTGGCATAATAGACACGCAAAGGAGGAGTTTCGTATGGAGTTAAAAATTTACAAGTGCATGCACTGCGGCAACATCATTGAGAAGATCGAGGATCACGGCGTTCCAGTGATCTGCTGCGGCGAGCCAATGAAGGAATTCAAGGCCGGCGAAACCGACGGCGCCATGGAGAAGCACGTTCCGGTCGTCAAGGCCGAGGGCGATGTGATCCGTGCCTGCGTCGGCGAGGTGACCCATCCCATGACCGAGGAGCATCACATCGCGTTCATCTGGCTGGTGACCGATAAGGCCGTACACCGCGCCGTACTCGACCACACTGGAGCGCCGGAGGCCGTGTTCCGCCTTGCCGAGGGCGAAAAAGCGGAAGCGGTTTACGAATTCTGCAACCTGCACGGGCTTTGGAAGGCTTCGCTCTGAGCGCGCCCTTTCCCCCGCGCCCGCCACGCATCCATTTGAAAAAAGCGTGTTTCCCTCTTGGGGAAACACGCTTTTTTAATCGCATTATCCGCGTTCGTCCAGATTTTTGTATACCACGGATTTGCAGAGCGGCTTGTAAGCCGGACGGATGATCTTGCCGCCCGTGGTGACCTCCTCCAGGCGGTGCGCCATCCAGCCGACGATACGCGCGGTTGCAAACAGCGGCGTATACAGCGACTTCGGCAGGCCGAGCATTTTATACACCAGGCCGGAATACATGTCCACATTGGCGCACATGGGCTTGTCGCTGCCTTTTTTCTCCGCGAAAATGGCCGGCGTGAGCTTTTCAACCAACTCGATCAGATCCATTTCCCGACTGAAGCCCTTGCTCTCCGCCAGGGGGCGCGCGGCTTTTTTGAGCGCCACCGCGCGCGGGTCGCTCAATGTATAGATGGCGTGGCCCATACCGTAGATCAGGCCGGACCCGTCGCCCGCTTCCCCGTCCAGGATCTTGCAGAGGTAGTCCGCGACCGCGCCCTCGTCCGTCCAGTCGCTGATGTTTTCTTTCATCTCCTCAAACTGCCGCACGACGCGCAGGTTGGCGCCGCCGTGCCGCGGCCCCTTGAGCGCGGAAACCGCCGCCGCGATCGCGGAATAGGTATCCGTACCCGACGAGGAGGTGACACGCACAGTGAAGGAGGAGTTGTTGCCGCCGCCATGCTCGGCGTGCAGGATCAGGCAGCGGTCGAGCAGCTTGGCCTCGTCGTCCGAATACTTGCCGTTCGGCCGAACCAGATGCAGAATGTTCTCCGCCGTGGAGCGGTCAGGGTCGGGTACATGCAGAAACATGGAATCCCCGTCGAAATACCGGCGCTTGGCCTGATACGCATGCGAAATGATAACCGGAAACTTGGCCATCAGGCTGATGCCCTGCCGCATGATGTTTTCGACCGTCGTCTCGTCCGGATTGGGGTCGTAGGAGTAAAGCGCGAGCGTGGCGCCCGCGAGCTTGTTCATAATGTCCCGACTCGGCGCGCGCATAATCATATCCTCGGTAAAATTATCGGGCAGCGCGCGTTCCAGGCCGATCGAGCGCTGGAATTCGTCCAGCTGGCGGCGGGTGGGCAGCGCGCCGCACATCAGCAGGTAGCCGACCTCCTCAAACCCGAAGCGGTCCTCCTGCTCCAGGCCGTGGATCAGGTCGTACACATTATAGCCGCGGTAGGTCAGGCGGCCCTCGATCGGCTCGCGCTCGCCCTCGTTGAGTATGTAGCCGTGAACGTTGCCCAGGCGGCTCGCGCCGACCAGGACGCCCGTGCCGTCCGCGTTGCGCAGGCCGCGCTTGATGCGGAAGCGGGTATACAGATCCGACGGGATCTGGTTATGCAGGCGGAAGCTCTCGCTGAGCTCCTGCAAAAGCACTGGGTTGACAAAGGACGGCTGTGTCGTCATATCGGGCTTGCTCCTTCCGCTTGAATCGTTCATTATGCATATATTTTACTCCTGTCCTGCAAAAATGTCAAATACCGTCGCTTGTTGAAACCCACAAAAGCGTATTTTATCCCTTTTGTCCGCTTGTTCAACATGCTTGCACGCAAGTGTCCTGCCCGTATTGTGCAGCGTCCTTTCCCGCGCTGAACCAAGAAAAACCCTTTCCTCGTCCAGCCCGCAGGGAGAGGGCGGGCGCATGAAAAAAACAGGAAAGCGCCCGCAGGCGCTTTCCTGTTACCGGCGTCGTCAGAATATCGCGACCGTCGTGCCGACCGGAATATTGTTGTAAATCCACCAGATATCGCTCTTGTACATGCGCACGCACCCGTGCGAGATCGGATAGCCCGCGCTGTAATCATATTCGGTATCCGTTCCCGGATAGCACAGGCGCGAATGGAAGGCATAGCCCGTTCCCGGATAGAAGCCGACCACCGGCCGCACGGTATAGGTGCTGGTCGTCCAGCCTCCCGCGGACTTGTAGGAAACCGTGGTCAGGCCGGTCGGGGTCGGGGTGCTGGCCGCGCCCGTGCCGACCAGGAAAGATTTTATCAGCTTCCAGTTGCCCTTCGAGCCTTCAAACACATTGACATGCTGGTAGGCGCGGTTGATCCAGAGCAGGTATTTGGTGCTGCTCGAATAGCCCTTCGCGTTGACCCAGACCTCTTTTTCATAGGTTTCATAGTCGTTATTGACCGCATAGGCCGTGGTGTAGTTGCCCCGATAGGTGGAGGACACCAGATTCAGCACGCGGTTAACGTCCCGCTGGTAATACCATTCGTCCGAGTAATTCTCGATCGGCACGGTCTTTTCCGCGTACAGTTCCTCGGTTTCGCCGGTGGAAGGGTTGTCGTAGGTCAGCCGGAAGCCAATTGTTACGCTGGTTTCCATATCCTTGGTAAAGGTGAAATAGGTTGTATGGCTGGAGGTCTTGTCCGCGGTCAGCGCGAACCGGCTGTTGCGGTACGCCTCCAGCGGCTGGCCGTTCTGATACCACTGGGCCGAGCAGAGCTTTTCCTCGCTCACGCCCGTGAAGCTGACCTTGGTCAGCAGCGAACCGCCCGCCTTGACCGAAGCCGGCACGTCCATTTCGATTGTGACCCCCGCTAGGCCCGGGTCGATGTTTTCGATCTTGGAGTCCGCGCTGAGCGAAACCTCGCAATCCACGGCGCGGATATCGACCGATTCCGCTTTTCCCTTTCCGTCTACCTTAGTGCCGACACCCGCAACAAGCAGCGTCTCCACCTTCTTATTCAGGGTCAGCGTGTTGCCCGCCGCGCCTGCGTTGACCGATACCGCGCGCACCGCGCCGTCCACCACGATGGTGTTGCCGCTGCCGGTGACGGTGAGCGTGTCCGCTTCCATGCCGGACAGGTCGATCGTGCGGTTCGAGGCGGTGATCTCGATGTTGGACGCCTCGCCCTGGCAGGCTACCGCGCCGCCAGTACCCGCGATTACCAGTGTATCCGCGTGCGAATCGTCCCGCAGCGTCACCTCGGCCGTACCCGCCGGATCGACGGCAAGGACGGACAGCGCGGTATCCTTTGAAGCGGTCAGCTTGACCGCCTCCGCGCCCTTGAGTACGACGCGGCCGTCCGCCGTCACGCCCGAGAGCGTCACTTCCTCTGTGCCGCAGGCAAACACACGGTCGCCCGCCGGCGCGGAGCCGGACAGCTCGACCGTGCTGCCGGTCAGCAGCGCGCCGCCGGTCAGCGCGGACAGGTCCGCGTCCTCAGTCGGGAAGTAGGGGACGATGCGCAGCAGCATGGTCACGAACTGCGCGCGGGTCAGCGCGCCGGACGGCGCAAGCGTAGTTTCGGTGTCGCCGTTGACGACCCCCGCCGCGACCAGCGCTGCGGCCGCCTGCTTCTGCTCCGCGGTCATGGAGGCGGTATCCGTAAAGGCGTCCAGCACATCGGACGCGGCTTCCGCCCTGTCATAGGCAAACGCGCGGGCGAGCAGCACGAACGCCTCCGCGCGGGTCGCGGCAGCGTCGAAATTCCGGCTGTCGTCCGCGTCGATCAGCCCCAGATGGATCGCTTTTCCCAGATCGGCCGCATACCAGGCGTTCTGCGGCACGTTTTTCAGGCCCGCAGTAGCGTCCTGCACCGACGCGCCGAGCGTCCGGTTGAGGATGACGATGGCCTCCGAGCGCTTAACCGGATTGTCAGGCAGCATTTTCCCGTCCACGCCGTTGAGCAGCCCCAGCTCGACCGCGCGTTCCAGCTCTGCGGCCGCCCAGTGGCCCGCGATATCGGGGAAGGACGGCTCGGACGGCTCCTCCGGCACAGCGGGCTGGCTGGGTGCGTCCGTCAGCGTAAGCGCAACGGGCAGCTCGCCCGCCATGATGCGGGCGACGAGCAGCTTCGCCTCGTCCTCGGTAAAATCGCCGGTCAGCAGCAGGTCGCCGCCCTCCTGCTCCCCGGGCGCCGCCTGTGCGATGGTTGCGCCGTCAAGCACAGCGGACAGCGTGCTGCTGCCATCCTCTCGCGCATCCAATGCGGCCTGCGCTTCGGCATATGCCCGCCGTCCCTCATCCGTCAGCGTCAGCAATATGTATGCAGTCTGCGCCTCTTCCCCTTCGGCAGACGCGGACAGCCCCGCTTCGGCCGCGGATACGTCCGCGCCGGTCAGCCATGCTTTCCCGTCCGCGTCCGTGAAGGAAAGCCGGCCTTGCAGGGCAAGGAATTCCGCCACGCCTTCGTCGGGTGCGTCCACGGGCAGGGTCACGGTGACCGCCGCCCGATCGTCCGAGAACGACACCTCCGCCTGCGCCAGGTCGAGCTGTGCCAGCCGCCGCTCCAATACGGCGCGCACCCGCTCCATTGTCTCATCGTCCATCCGACTGTCGTCCGCGCCTTCGGGCAGCGCGACCGCATAGGTCAGCACGGCTGGTTGGGTCTCCTCCTCCGGCACCGGATCGGCGCCCGCGGCAAAGGCGGTCGTAAAAAGCAGGACCGCGGCCAACAGGCCGCTCAAAACACGTCTTTTCAAGGTAATGCTTCCCCCTGTATGAACCGTAATATCTTCATTTTACGGTTGACCGGCGGGCTTGTCAAGCGAAAGCGCGGTTTCAGTTTCGCTACAATGCGCATTTCCCCCGTATTTCTCCCCATGCCCCGCCCCGCTGGAGGCGGGTATCCGCTGGATAGGCTTCCGTTTTTTCCCGTCCGCCCCGCCGGAACCCAATCCCGCCCCGACCGTCCAACGCAGAGGGAGGTTTACAACCTTTTTTCCCCGTGCTATACTAAAGTGTATTGAATCGTATTGTTTCAGAGGAGGAACCCACCTATGCTTTGCAAGAACTGCGGCAAGGAGCTGCCCATCGCGGGCAAATTCTGTCCTTTCTGCGGCGCGCCCGTCGAGCAGGCCGGCGTGAACGACGAAACCGCCGTTTTTACCACCCTGCCGGAGGAGCTGAACGGCCCGATCGACACCTCGGCCTTTGACGCCGCCATGCGCGACGCGCACCCCTCGGCCGGCGGCGCGGCGTCTTCCGACCCGCTCGGCGCGACCGACCCGCGCGCCCCCGCGCCCGACGAGCTGCCGCCCATCGACATGCCGCCCGTCCGCCGCGCGGCGGGTACGCCGGACGACCCGCACACCACGCGCTTTGAGCGCCGCGATGAGCCGGACTACCGGCCCTACCGCAAGCCCAGCAAGGGCAAAAAGGGCGCGGTGATCGCCCTGGTCGTCATCCTGGTGCTCGCCCTGATCGGGGGCGGCGTCTGGTTTTTCCTGTCCCGCCAGCCGGACGAAAACCTTACTCTGGCGGAAAAGTATATGAACCGCGGCGATTTCGACCAAGCGCTCGAATACTACCTCGCCGCGCAGGCCGAGGCCAAGGACCCATCCGCGCTGGACGCGACCATCCAGCTTCTGCGCGATTATCAGGATGCACAGGATTACATGGACAACGGCCAGTACACGGAAGCGGTCGCCGCGCTCAAGCAGCTGCAGAACCGCGTCACCGATCCGGATTCCACACTGTACGCCGCGATCGAGGAAATGATCCAGAAGGCGCAGACCGCGCAGGCTGACAATCAGTTCGCCGCGGATATCCAGGAAGCGCAGAGCTACCTGAGCGATCAGAAATATGACGCAGCCGCGGGCAAGCTGGATTCGCTCGCCGCGGACGACACCCTGACCGACGACCAGAAAAAGCAGGTCGAAGACCTGCAAAAGCAGCTGACCGAGGCGCAGGAGGCCGCCCAGCGCCAGGAGGAGACCCAGCAGAAGCAGGAACAGCAGAAGCAGATGTTCAGCAGCCGCATCGACGAGCAGGAGGCAAACGACCAGAAGATCTCTGCCGCCGCGACGCCGGAGGAGGAGCTGGAGCTGACCTCCACCTCGTTCGAGGCTTGGGACACCCTGCTCAGCGAGATGTACGACTATCTGGCGACCGTCCTCAACGCGGACCAGTACGCCTCCGAGGAAGCCAGCTATAAGACCTGGGTGGAGGAGCGCGACAAGGGCGCAGAAAACGCCGCCGCCCAGAGCGAGGACGAGACTGCGGGCCAGCTCGCCGCGGCCAGCTTCAAGCAGAGCTATACCAAGGCGCGCTGCTACAAGCTGCTCGACCTGATGTAAGCGGAAGCACCCGCCGCCGGGTGGCCATTTACGGCCTCCCGGCTTTTTTTCTGCAGCATTTTATGGTATACTGGCCTGGCAAGGGGGAAAGATGATCGATGGAGTACTGCAAACGCTTTCTGCGGGTGCTGCTGGTGTTCGTGCTGGCAAACCTCGCGCTGCTGGAAACGCTGGCGCCACCGCCCGACTGGCTGACGCTGCCGCTGCTGTTCGGCCTGCTGGCGTACTATCTTTGGTTCCATATCCGTCCGCGGCGCGCCAAGGGGGCGACGCACCGCCTGCGCGCGCTGCTCGGCGGCTACGAGCTGCTGTTTGTGGCATTTTTTGTGATCCTGGCGGAAATGGCGTTTTACCCGCTTCTTCTGGCGACGGGCGCGCTGCACCGCGCGGTCCCGGCGCTGGGCGCCGCGCCGGACTGGGTATTCCTCGCCGCGAACCTGCTGCTTTTCGTGCCGCTGGTGGGCGCGCTGCTCGTCAACGGCTTTTTCCGCGTGCTGCTCACCTCCAAGCACTTGCGCGTGGTCTGGCGGGTGCTGCTCCTGCTGTGCTGGTGGGTGCCGCTTTTCAATCTGTACCTGTTCTACCGCGTGCTCAAAGCCGTGCGGCATGAGTATTATTTCGAGCTTTCCCGCCTGGAAAACGAGGCCGTCCACGCGGAAAACCGCGACTGTGAAACGCGCTACCCGATCGTGCTGGTTCACGGCATCTTTTTCCGCGACTGGCAGCTGGTCAACTACTGGGGCCGCATCCCGCGGGCACTGACCCGCTGCGGCGCGACCGTTTTTTACGGCGGGCAGCAGTCCGCCCTGCCGGTGGCGCAGAGCGCCGCCGAGCTGGCGGAACGCCTGCAGGCCGTTCTGCGGGAAACCGGCGCGGAAAAGGTCAACCTGATCGCCCACTCCAAGGGCGGACTGGACAGCCGCTACGCGATCACCCGTCTGGGGCTTGCGCCGCACGTCGCGTCCCTGACCACGGTCAACACCCCGCACCGCGGCTGCATCTTCGCGGAGGAGCTGCTGCGCACCCTGCCGAAAGGCGTGATCGCCTGGATGGAGCGCCGGTACAACGGCCTGTTCCGCACGCTCGGCGACGCCTCGCCGGATTTCCTCGGCGGCGTGCGCGATCTCACGCGGGAGAACTGCCTGTGCTTTAACCGCGAAACGCCCGACCAGGAGGGCGTGTTTTACCAGAGCGTGATGAGCACGATGCAAAAGCCGTCGAGCGCGGGCTTCCCCCTCAACCTGACCTGGCATCTGGTGCGCAAATACGACCGCGAGGCAAACGACGGGCTGGTTGCCCGCTCCTCCGCAGAATGGGGGCATTTCCTCGGCAATCTTTCCGCGTCCGGCCGGCGCGGCGTGTCGCATGGCGATGTGGTGGATCTGATGCGCGAGGACATCCCCGGCTTTGATGTGCGCGAATTTTACATCGGGCTGGTTAAAGGGCTAAAGGAAAAAGGGTTCTGAATAAAGAGGAGGAGGGGCGTTCCACCCCTCCTCCTCTTTATTTTTTACGCCTCCTCCGGCCGGCCGGACAGCAGAAGCCCAAGCAGAAGCCCCGCCAAGCCCGGCAGCACCCAGCCGAAGCCGAGCGGCGCGAGCGGTATCTTGTCCAGCAGCGCTGTGACGCACGGGATGGACACGCCCGCCTGCGCGAGCGCCGCGGCCACGCTCTGCACGCTCACAAAGCCGATGGTGAGCGGATAGACCAGCCGCCGCCGGTGCAGGCCGGGTGCGAACGACAGCAGGATCAGCGCGAGCGCCGCGGGATAGATCGCGTTTAGGACCGGCGTGGACAGCTTAAGGATGCCCGCCAGCCCGATATTGGAAATGGCCATGCTGACCGCCGCGAAAAAGACGACCCACATCCGGTAAGAGACGCGCGGCATCAGTCCGTGGAAATACTCGCTGCAGCAGGACAGCAGGCCGATACAGGTGTTCAGGCACGCGATCACAAAGATCGCCGCCAGCAGCACGCTGCCCGGCGCGCCGAATAGCGCGGAAACCATGCGCGTCAGCGTGTCCGCGCCGGTTTCGCCGCCGGGGAACGCCGCTCCAGATAGCGCACCTACATGCGCGAGCATGGAATAAATCGCCAGCAGCAGCGCGCCCGCGACCCAGCCCGCGCGGATCGTTCCGCGCACGACCTGCTTCTCCTCCTCAATGCCCTTGGCGCGGATGTTGAGCGCAATCACCGCGCCGAAATTGAGCGCCGCGATCGTGTCCATGGTCTGATACCCGCCGAGGAAGCCCTCGACCGCTGGCAGGGAGGCATACGCCGCCCCGGGCGTGCCGTAGTGCGCGGCGACCGGCCTGGCCACACAGCCCAGGAACAGCGCCACGATCAGCACGATCAGCGTCGGGCAGAGCAGCTTGCCCAGGCGGTCGGTCAGCTTTTCCGGCCGCAGCGCGACCAGCAGCGCCACGGCGAAAAACACGGCCGAGTAGCCTGCCTGCAACGCGCTTCCTCCGCCGCCGGCCAGCGGCGCGACCATCTCGAACGAGGTGCTCGCCGTGCGCGGTATGGCAAGCCCCGGCCCGATCGACAGGTACACCAGCAGCGTGAACACCGCCGCAAAGACCGGATGCACCCGCCCCGCCAAGCGGCGCAGGCCGTCCGCCTTCGCCACCGCGATCACGCCCAGCACCGGAAAGCCGATCGCGCTGAGGATAAAGCCCGCCATGGCCGGCCAGGTGTTCGTACCCGCCTGCGCGCCGAGGAAGGGCGGGAAGATCAGGTTGCCCGCCCCAAAGAACATGGAAAACAATGTGAACCCGACCAGCAGCAGGTTCTTCCCGCGCAGCCGCTGCATAAGCCTCCCCCTTTTCCTTCTTTTCATAAGCCTTATTATACTATGTTTCCCATTTCCGCGCAAATACGCACACTAACACGGCAAAGCGGTAAAATAAAAGGAGGCGCGCTGGCAAGCGCGCCTCCGGAAAACCGCGGGTTTATTTTTTTGTGATATCCTCGCCGTGCGCCGCCCGGGCGACAATGCCGGACAGGAACAGCAGCGCGATCAGGTTGGGGAACACCATCAGGGCGTTGAACAGGTCGGACAGGTTCCACACCAGATCGACCTTGAGCGCCGAGCCGATCACGATGCACACCACGACGATCGCCGCGTAGACCTTGGTGGCCTTCTGGCCGAACAACGCCTTGACGTTGGTCTCGCCGAAGAAGTACCAACCGATGAGGGTTGAGAACGCGAAGAACAGCATGCACACCGCCACAAACGCGTTGCCGACCGAGCCGAGCGTGACATTGAACGCCGCCTGCGCCAGCTCAGTACCCTGCAGGCCGTCCGGCACGCCGGACTGAAGCTGGCCCGAGGTCAAAATAACCATAGCGGTGAGCGTGAGTACAATAAAGGTGTCGATGAACACCGAGACAATCGCGATCTCGCCCTGGTCCTGCGGCTTTTCGACCTTGGCCAGCGCATGCGCGTGCGGGGTGGAGCCCATACCGGCCTCGTTGGAGAACAGGCCGCGCGCCACGCCGTAGCGCATCGCCTCGCGCACGGTGATGCCGACCGCGCCGCCCAGGATCGCCTGCGGGTCGAACGCCGCCACGAAAATGGACTTGAGCGCGGGGAGGATCGCCGCGTGGTTGACGCACAGGATGCCGATGCAGCCGACCATGTAAAAGATCGCCATGACGGGTACGACCTTTTCGGTGAACGCCGCGATACGGCCCACGCCGCCCAGGAAGATGAAGCCCGCGATCACCGCGCAGATCACGCCGATGACGACCTGGGGCGTGCCGAACGCAGTCTTAAACGCCACGCTGATCGAGTTGGCCTGCACCATGTTGCCGGTGAAGCCCAGCGCAAAGATGATCGCCAGCGAGAAGAAGCCGGCCAGGAACTTGCCGAACCTGCCGGTGAAGCGCGCCCTGATGTAATAGATCGGGCCGCCGGTCACATGGCCGTTTTTGTCCACGGTTTTATACTTCTGCGCAAGCACGGCCTCGCCGTAGATGGTGGACATGCCGAAGAACGCGGAAAGCCACATCCAGAAGATCGCGCCCGGGCCGCCCGAGTACAGCGCGGTGGCCGCGCCCGCGATGTTGCCCGTGCCGACCTGCGCCGCAATCGCGGTGGTGAGCGCCTGGAACGGGCTCATGCCGTCCTTGCCCGCCTTTTCGCCCTTGAGCGAGAAGCTGCCGAACAGCCGCTTCCAGCCCGCGCCGAACTTGCGCACCTGCACAAAGCGCGTGCGGATGGTGAAAATGACACCCGTGCCGACCAGCAGATACAGCAGCACGCTGTTCCACACGATGTCGCTGACCTTGCTTACCAGATCAGCCAGTTGATCCATTGACATTGTCTTACAATCCCCTTTTTCTTTCCGCGGCAAACAAAAAAGCCAGAACCACCAAGGGTTCCGGCTCACAGAAAACGAACGGACGCCGCGCCGCGCGCAATGCGCCGGCCCGTGCCCGATTAGTCCCCAAACTCTGTCCTTTTGCCTGAGAGATTGGCGCGCGGCCCCCAGCCGCACGCGTTGCACCTTCGGCAGCCCCCCCTGCGGGGCGTTCTCCAGAGCCGCATCCGTTTACAGTCCTCATCCGGAAAACCGGACACCTGAGAGTTTTGCTCCTTCGGCAAGCCGCGCGGCTTTTTCCTGCAAACTTCGTTTGTCGCGATATAATCTTAGAATATTAGTGTACCATTTCGCGGTGCATCTGTCAAGCGCGGTCCCCTGCGCTCCCTTTTTACATTTGGACTGATGGGCTTCAACTCCATCATTTTCACTAAATTCACTGCTCGACCAATACAAGGCTCGAAAAGAACCAAAGGCAACTTCGGCATCTTTTCATACGTTGAAAGAAACACTAAAGTATTGTAAAATAAATAGAAAATTTAATAAAAATATTAAAGAGATAACCTACAATAATAATGCCAAACGTACAAATGGCAATAAAAAGGGTCAATAGTTTAGGCTTTACTGCCTTTTTCAGCATGATTAAAGACGGCAAACTCAATGTTGTTACAGCCATCATAAATGATAAAATTGTACCTAATTGTGCACCCTTTGAAAGTAATGCTTCTGCTACTGGAATTGTTCCAAAAATATCAGCATACATAGGAACTCCGACAAGAGTGGCTAAAATAACACCAAACGGGTTATTCCTGCCCAAGATACTTTCAATCCATGTTTCAGGTATCCAGTTATGGATAACTGCTCCGATACCCACACCAATCAAAATGTATGGAAATACTTTCTTGAATGTTCCTACAACTTGTTCTTTTGCATATTGAACTCTATCCTTTTTGGTTAAAGTAGGAGAACTAATATCGACATCACTTGCATTTTTCACGAAATCTTCCACATATTTTTCCATGTGCATTTTTTCAATTAAAGTACCGCCAATTACAGCGATTATCAAGCCTACAATCACATAAGCAAAAGCAACTTTAGCCCCGAAAATACTCATTAGCAATACAAGACTTCCTAAGTCAACCATAGGCGAAGAAATCAAAAAGGAAAAAGTTACTCCTAACGGTAATCCTGCACTTGTAAAACCTATAAACAACGGGATAGAAGAACACGAGCAAAATGGTGTAACTGTTCCTAACAATGCGGATATGATATTTGCACCGATACCATGAAATCGCCCTAAAATTTTTTTACTTCGTTCGGGTGGAAAATAACTTTGAATATACGATATAAAGAAAATCAGTAAACATAACAAGATTGTGATTTTGATTACATCGTATAAAAAGAATTGAATACTTCCACCTAAACGACTGTTAATGTCTAGCCCTAGCAATGATAGCCCATTACCAATTAAGCCATTCAACCATTTCATACCTAATATTTGGTCTTGAAAAAATAGCCATATTGAATTTACTACTCCCAATAAAGTCCCTCCTTTACATGACATATCAATTTTTTTTGATGTGATAAAGTTTTATAAAAGCCACCTTTCGATGACCTTTATTTGCAACAATGTGATTGATTTTCAGTATTTGGTGTTGTTAATTCTAACAATCGTTTTGACGCATATTCACTTCCTTTTTTACTTAAGTTGTAATGCGTCCATTTACCCTCTTGTCTTGCATTAACAATACCAGAGTCGCAAAGTATTTTCATGTGATAAGATAAAGCTGATTGTCCTATGTTCATGTTTTCAATCAGAACACACGCACATTTTTCCCCACTCTTTAAGTAGTCTAAAATAGTAAGCCTTTTTGTATCACAAAGAGCCTTAAAAATTTTTGCGTCTTTAGAAAAATCATTCATTATTATCACTCCTCACATCAAATAATTTTGATATATTTATCATAAGGCTTACAACATGATTTGTCAACACATTACATCAAAATATTTTGATGTATTATTCTTTCTTCCTCTTGATTACCCAACACAGAAAAGAAAAAGCCTTGTCAAGAGCTTGCCACCATTGGTGGTGCTTTGCACTCTTTACTGGGCTTTTTGTTTGCTGTATCTTCTCGTAAGAGGAAAAGATTACTCGTCCTCATCATCAAATTTACCCGTTACCCACGGTAATTTCGATAACAGTTCCATATCTTCTTTAGAGTTCGGGTTTATCATTTTTACAACTTGATAAGGTGTCCTATATTTATGTCCCTCTATGCTTTCTCCAAACATATCCATGCTGTATAAATCATCATAGCGGTCTAACAGTTTTTGGAATTTCAAATGCTGGATAAATTCTTTGATTGGGTAAAGGTCGGACGCTTCAATGCTTTTCCCGTTGATATAGTCTGTAATATATTCCCGTAACTTTTCTAACTCATATTCCAGCCATTCTTCCTCGCTGTCGAAGAAGTTGTCATAATGTCCATGTTTCAATTCTGCATTTAAACGTTCTTCGGCTCTTAAAAACTGACAGACTTCCTTTTCAGATTGATTAACATACTTCCATTCCCCCGACAACAATTCATTGGGCGTTACGTCCAGCACTTCCATTATCTTTTCCAGCGTTTCATAAGCAGGATAGTTTAACCCTCTTTCAATCTTGGAAAGGCTCTGCATATTGATACCAATTTTGTCCGCAAGTTCCTGTTGTTTCATTCCCCTAAATTTTCTTATGGTCTGTATATTATTTCCTAAATGGCTTATTTTCATTGCATACCCCTCCATAACTCGTTATATCTTCGCTATTATAAGTCTATCATGCTTAATATGATTTGTAAAGACAAAAAAAGATATTGACAAATAAGCATATAAGAATTACTATGTTCTTGTAATCAAATAAGCACAATAGAATGAAATACAAAAACATTCAAAAGAAAATATCTATCTGATTAAACCTGTAGATATGAATATCGGTTGAAATGGAACTTGTTAGAAAAGGCAAAACAGGATTTGTTGACAAAGTATTTCTGACACGGTGGCGGAAGCCTCTCAGGCTTACCGCCATGACACCATGTGTCAAGGGGAAGAAATGCTTTGTCGGCTGGCGAGCCTGCGAGCCTTGATTGTGCCCCCGTTATCTAACAGGGGGGCACTATTTCACAAAAGACAAGTCAAAAACCATACAACCCCAAACCTGTGAGTAGTAATGAGGAGTTTTAAGAAGATAGTAACTTCACATTCTTTTGAATAGTGGTTTACAGGTATTTCAAGGCTATTGTGGGATTGGAGGAATACAATGAACAATTTAGAATTTGCACTTGAAATGAAGAATAAACGTCTTGCAAGCGGTCTTTCACAAGGAGAACTTGCAAGTCTTACCCATGTATCAAGATATAGTATCAACCGCTTTGAGAACGGAAAAGCCAACGCCAGCAAGGAAACACAAAATATTATCCTGCGTTGTCTGAATTACTATATCTGCGATAAGCCTTTTTATCTGCTCGTGGATTATCTGTCTGTCCGTTTTCCAACGACTGACGCATTGGAAGTTATCCGAAAGGTGCTTGGCATGAAAGCAGATTATTTTATCCATTATGACTATGGGTATTATGGCTATAAAGAACATTATGCCTACGGGGAAATCAAGGTTATGGCTTCTGATGATGAACACATGGGCGTATTCTTGGAATTAAAAGGAGCAGGCTCACGCAACATGGAATATGTCTTACAGGCACAGAACAGGGATTGGTATTCATTCTTAAACCGCTGTCTTGACTGTGGCGGTGTTATCCGACGTTTTGACTTGGCAATCAATGATATGTGCGGTCTGCTGGATATTCCCATCTTGTCTGAAAAATATAAAAATGGCGGTGCGGATTGTCGCTGTAAAAACTATGAAAATGTGCAAGGCGGTAAACTAAGCGGAAAAAATCGCAATTTAGCAAGCACCCTTTATATCGGCTCAAAAACAAGTACAAAATACTTCTGCCTGTACGAAAAACAAAAGGAACAGGCAACCAAAAAGAAACATACGGATATTATCAACCGTTTTGAAATTCGTCTGCGTGATAAAAAGGCAGTACAGGCAGTTGAGGAATTGTTATTGACATATAACCCTCATGGGCTGGTGTTTTACCTTATTACCGATTTTGTGGATTTTCCCGACTATCCGTTGTGGGAGATATTCATTTCCCATGACAGTTTACCTTTTGAAATGAACCCCGTACCTGTCAATATGGAACGCACTCTGCAATGGCTGGAAAGACAGGTCATGCCGTCAATCGTGATGATAGAGGAAATCGACAGGCTGACAGGCTCAAACTACATGAAAATGATTGATGAATGTACCCACCTTTCCGAAAAACAGGAAATGCTTGTAGAACAGATGTGTACGGATATAGCAGATGTAATCGAAAGTGAGGGGGTGTTTTATGAGTAATGCACAGGATATTCCCGTATGGGAAAAATATACCCTTACCATTGAAGAAGCGTCAAAGTATTTCCGTATCGGAGAAAACAAGTTAAGACGATTGGCAGAGGAAAACAAGGACGCTGGCTGGCTCATTATGAATGGCAACCGCATACAGATTAAACGCCGACAATTTGAACAGGTCATTGATAAATTGGACGCTATCTAGTGCAAATGAGCCTTGTATGTGTTATGATGAACACAAGTCATATCAAGGCTCTTTCCAACAAGGAAAGGAGCAGACACCATGAAAGAAAAAAGACGGGATAACAAAGGTCGTATCCTGCATACTGGAGAGAGCCAACGAACAGACGGGAAATACTTATATAAATATGTAGACGCATTTGGAAACACAAAATATGTGTATGCTTGGAGATTGACACCCACAGACCCGACACCAAAGGGAAAACGGGAAAAACCCTCACTTCGTGAACTGGAACAGCAGATAAGACGGGATATTGAGGACGATATCGACAGCACAGGCAAGAAAATGACGCTTTGCCAACTCTATGCCAAACAGAACGCACAGAGGGCAAATGTGAAGAAAAGCACACAAAAACAACGGGAACAACTCATGCGGTTATTGAAAGAGGATAAGTTAGGTGCTAGGAGCATTGATACAATCAAGCCCTCTGACGCTAAAGAATGGGCGTTACGCATGAAAGACAAAGGCTTTTCCTACAATACCATTAACAACCATAAACGCTCGTTAAAAGCGTCATTCTATATCGCCATACAAGACGATTGCGTAAGGAAAAATCCCTTTGACTTCAAGTTAAGTGAAGTCCTAGAAAATGATACCAAAGAGAAAGTCGCATTGACAGAGGAACAGGAACAAGCCTTATTGTCATTTATCAAGTCGGACAATGTGTATCACAAGCATTATGATGATGTGCTGATACTGTTAAAAACAGGACTTCGTATCTCGGAACTGTGCGGACTGACAGTAGCCGATATTGATTTCAAGAATGAAGTTGTGATTATCGACCACCAGTTACTAAAGAGCAAGGAACAGGGCTATTATATTGAAACACCTAAAACAAAGAGCGGAATAAGGCAAGTGCCATTAAGCAGAGAAACGATACAGGCATTTCAACGAGTTATGAAGAAACGCCCAAAGGCAGAACCATTTGTGATAGACGGACGGAGCAATTTTCTATTTATCAATCATAAAGGCAAGCCCAAAGTTGCGATTGATTACAATATGCTTTTTGTCCGTATGGTAAAGAAATACAACAAGCACCATAAGGATAACCCTTTGCCACATATCACACCGCATACACTACGCCATACATTCTGTACAAGACTGGCAAGCAGGAACATGAACCCGAAAGATTTACAGTATATCATGGGACATTCAAATATCAGTATCACAATGAACTGGTATGCTCATGCGTCCATAGATACCGCAAAATCAGAGGTTCAGCGTCTAATCGCATAGAAGTATTTACCACGATTTTAACCACGATTGACAGGGAAAATATAAGAAGATAGACCTAGATATGCGAGGTTTACCACAAAAGCAAAATGCCCGTAGAGCCTATAAAATAAGGCTTTACGGACATTTGAGAAGATATAAAAAGATAGTCAAAAAGACATATATAATTTATATCGAATGATACAAAAGATACAGAACGACAGTTCAAGTTAAGGAGGTCTATATGAAGAAGATTATTTATTATCTAATAGCATCGGTTTTCCTCATGTTTATTTTACCGTGGCTTGCTGTTACATTAGTACCAAATGACGCTGGAATGATTACCACTGTTTTTTTGCTTTTTACTGTTAATCCTATTTATTCTATAATCGTTGGCGTATTTGCAGGCAAGAATGTTAAAACTTTATGGTGGCTGCCAATTGTTACAATTATCATTTTCTTAGAAGGTACATGGACATTCTTTGAAATGGGTGAGCCGGCGTTTTTATTGTATGGCGGATGTTATCTCTTAATTAGCATTATTGCAATGTTGGTTAGTGCATTTGCGAATAAAGAAAAAGTTAAGTCCCGACCTGTTAAATAAAACATAATTATATCATAAAAACTCCGCCTATTCAAAGGGTGGAGCTTTTTCTGTGCATTTCGACGAAGAAATTATTCGGTAAGCCTAGATCAGTCCAAAGGGTAAAAGGGAGCCTCTGCCCTCCGTTCTTTCATTTAGCTTTATGAATTTCAGCTCCATCCATTTAACGAGTGCATTATCAGGTAAGCTGGAATCCGTCCAATTGGGAAAAAAACAGTCGAAAGGAAAAATATTCAGCAGCCTCCGAAACGAAGCCCGCGGCCGCACGGCATTTTTCCGGCAGGAAGGAGCGGAAAACGGCTGAAAGCCCCGTTTTTTACCGTCCGTTCACGCTTCGCTTGACAAGCCGTGCTATAATATATAGGTTATCAACCCAAGTTCCCTGAAGGGAGGAAACCAAACATGACCGACGCTTTACAGCGCCTTCTGGATACGCTGACCGTCTTTCTGGCGGAAAACCCGCTCGTCGGCGCGTGGTACACAACGGTCGTCCGTTTTGTGTTCCCGCTGCTGGCGCTGATGATCCTGGTCGGCGCGATCCGCTCGCTGTGGAAAGTCAAGCATCCGGACGAGGTCTGGGGCTATCTCGGCATGGCCAACGGCGTGCGCCTGCCCATCACCCACTGGGAAAACATCATCGGCCGCGCGCCCGCGTGCGACGTGCAGCTCGAATACCCCTCGGTGTCCCGCCAGCACGCCGCGCTCATCCGCGAGGACGACGGCTCGTGGACGGTATACGACCTCGGCTCCAAGGGCGGCGTCAAGGTAAACGACCTGCCGGTGGACGAATACGCGGTCGTCGAGGATGGGGACACGCTCTCGTTCGGCGGCATCCCGACTATGCTGGTGCCGATCTCGGCCGAGGAAAAGCGCGAGCAAATGGCCGAGCGCCGCGTGGAGGGCCGGCCGGCCGGCATGTGGGGCTCGCTTGTGCTGCTGACGCTGTTCCAGGTGCTGACCGCGCTGCAGCTCATCGTTGCCGCGGGCGAGAACGCCTCCGTTACCGTCCCGCTCACGTTCCTCACATTCACGGCCGTGTGCTGGGGCTATTTTATCGTGCTGCGCTCGTTCCGACGCATCGGCTTTGAGATGGAAACCATCGCCTTTTTCCTGTGCACGCTGTCGCTGGCCGTGACCGGCTCGACCGTGCCGGACGAATGCCCCAAGCAGCTCGTCGCCATCCTGATGGGGCTGGCGATCTTCCTGGTCCTCGGCTTTTTCCTGCGCGACCTGACCCGTGCGCAGAGGGTGCGCTGGATCATGGGCGCGGCGGCGGTCGGCATGCTGGTGATCACGCTGCTGATCGGGTCAAGCGAGGGCGGCGCCAAGGCATGGATCCGGCTGGGCGGCCTGTCGCTCCAGCCCTCCGAGCTGGCCAAAATCTGCTATATCTTCGCGGGCGCGGCCACACTCGACCGCCTGTTCAACAAGCGCAACCTGTGGCTGTTCATCGGCCTGACCGGCATCTGCGGCGCGTGTCTGGCGCTGCAGAACGACTTCGGCACCGCGCTGGTGTTTTTCGTCACCTTCCTGGTCATCGCCTACCTGCGCTCGGGCGACTTCGCGACGCTCGGCCTGATCTGCGCGGGCTGCTTCGCCGGCGGCATGGTGTTGTTGACCGTCAAGGGGCATGTTGCGGCGCGCTTTGCCTCCTGGGGCCATATCTGGGAGGATGTGTACGGCGCGGGCTTCCAGCAGACCCACACGCTGACCGCCGCTGCTTCGGGCGGCATGATCGGCGTGGGCGCGGGCAAGGGCTGGCTCTCCGGTCTGGCCGCGGCGGACACGGATATCGTGTTCGGCATGCTGTGCGAGGAGTGGGGGCTGGTAATCGCTGTGCTGACCGTGCTGTGCATCATCACGCTGGCTGTGTTTGCGGTGCGTGCCTGCCGCGCGGGACGGTCGAGCTTTTACACAATCGCGGCCTGCGCCGCGACCAGCCTGCTCGTGTTCCAGACCTGCCTGAACGTATTCGGCGCGGTGGATATCCTGCCGTTCACGGGCGTGACCCTGCCGTTTGTCTCGAACGGCGGCTCGTCCATGCTGTCCGCGTGGGGCATGCTCGCCTTTTTGAAGGCCACGGACACGCGCCAAAACGCTTCGTTCGCGGTCCGGCTGCCCAGCCGGCGCGAGCTGCGCGGGGAGGTGGATTGAGTGCGGAAAATCGAAAAACGCGGCGTGTTCTGCCTGATCCTCGCGGCTCTGCTGGGCGTCGGGCTGCTGCTGTTCTGCTTCCGTTTCGTGGTGGATGGCGGCGACTGGGCCTCCTATCCCTATAACCGCCACCTGTACAGCAATTCCGGCCAGCTCAAGGGCGGCACCATCCTCGATCGGGACGGCGACGTGCTTTCCTCGCTGGATGAAAACGGAAACCGCACCTATTATCCGGACAGCGCCGTGCGCCGCGCCACCCTGCACGCGGTCGGTGATCCGGCCGGCAACATCGGCGCGGGTGCGCTGACCGCGTTCGCGGACAAGCTTTCCGGCTATAACCTGCTGACCGGCGTGTATTCTCCGCTCGGCACGGGCAACAACCTGTACCTGACGATCGACGCCTATCTTAACAATATCGCTTATCAGGCGCTCGGCGGCATGAACGGCACGGTAGGCGTGTACAACTATAAGACGGGCGAGATCCTGTGCATGGTATCCACGCCGTCGTTCGACCCCGCCGACCCGCCGGCCATCGATCCGGACGACCCCTCGTGGGAGGGTGTGTACGTCAACCGCCTGCTGTCCGCGAACTCCATCCCCGGCTCGATCTTCAAGGTGGTCACACTCAACGCGGCGGTCGAGAACCTGCCCGACCTGTTTTCCCGCACTTGGAACTGCACCGGTTCGGTCGAAATCGGGGGCGATACGGTCACCTGCCCGTATGCGCATGGGCAGATGGACATTGAGGATGCGCTGGCGAACTCCTGCAACGGCGTGTTCGGCCAGCTCGCGGTCGAACTGGGTGGGAATACCATGCAGAAATATACGGACGCGGCCGGCCTGACCACCGCCATACGGGTGGACGGCATCCGCACCTCGGAGGGCCGCTTCAACTTTGACGGAAACGACAACCAGCTCGCTTGGGCGGGCGTCGGCCAGGGCGAGGATACCATGTGTCCGATCAATATGATGCTGTATATGGGCGCAATCGCCAACGGCGGCAAGGCCGCCCTGCCGCGCCTGATCGAAAAAACCACCACGGACTACGGTTTGCCGACCGGTCTTTACTTCGCCCATAAGTCGGATAAGTTGATCGACGCGGACACTGCGGATACCATCGCGGATATGATGCACAACAACGTGATCGAAACCTATGGACAGGACCGCTTCCCGGGCATGGACATCTGCGCCAAGTCCGGCACGGCCGAGGTCGGCGGGGGCAAGACCCCAAACGCCTGGTTCACCGGCTTCCTGCGCGACGAGGCGACCCCTTACGCGTTCATCGTGCTGGTGGAAAACGGCGGCGGCGGCTCGTCGGTCGCGGGTACGGTGGCCTCCAGAGTGTTGACCGCAGCGGTCGAAAAGGGCTATTAACTCTCCGCAGCGGACGGACATACGGATAGGAAAAAACACAGGGGCGCCGAAAGCACATGCTTTCGGCGCCCCTTGCCGTCCCCCTTACCGTCCCGCGGCGGCAGGCAGCGCCCGCCCCATGCGGCGGCAGGATGCAGGCTTTTTCCGGCGGCGCAGCGCGCGGCCTGTGAAAAACAGAAGCGCGGCGCATAAGATAGAAAAGGCCAGCCCGCCGGCCGAAACCGCGCCCGTGTCCGACGCCCCCGCCGCCAGAAATAAGATCGCGCCCCCCGCTGCCTGCAGGGCACTGCCCAGTCTTTTTTTCATCCGGTATTCCTCCGCTTCCTTTTGATGGCTTCAGTATAGCGGATTGCTTGTCCGTTAAAACGGACTTTCCTATAGAGACGGTAATTTTGCGGCAGGCGCGGCCGGAATACGCCTTTTTGTCACGCTTTTTCCATATATGTCAATTTAACTATTGCTTTCCTATTCAAACAGACGAACATATGGTCAAACTGCTCAAAAATTCCTTTTAAATTTGTCCATCCAAATTATTCCATCGTCTTGACGAAAATATTTTCACTTTGTATAATAAAAATGAAAACAATACCGATAGGAGGATGACAGTATGCTCGATCAGGTCAAAGGCGGGTTGATCGTATCCTGTCAGGCGCTGGAAAACGAACCCCTGCACTCCTCGTTCATCATGGGGCGCATGGCACGCGCAGCGGCCGAGGGCGGCGCCGTAGGCATCCGCGCCAACACCGCGGCTGATATCAACGAAATCGCCCAAAACACCGACCTGCCGATCATCGGCATCGTCAAGCGGGACTACGAGGGTTCCCCCATCTATATCACCCCCACGCTCCGCGAAATAGAAGAGCTGGCCGGAACGGGCTGCGCCATGATCGCGTTTGACGCAACCGACCGCCCCCGCTATCAAGGCGAGACGCTCGGGGACTTTTTCCAAAAGGCCCGCGCCGCCGCGCCCGGCAAGCTGCTGATGGCGGATATCGCCACGCTGGAGGAGGCGGTCCGCGCGGAGCGGCTCGGCTTTGACTGCGTTTCCACCACGCTCATGGGCTATACCGCCCAGTCCGCGGGACATAATATCGCGGACGACGATTTCTCCCGCCTCAAGGCCATTCTCGCCGCGGTACATATTCCGGTCATCGCGGAGGGCCACGTCGATACCCCGGCCAAGGCGCGCCGCTGCATCGAACTGGGCGCGCACGCGGTTGTCACCGGCGGCGCGATCACCCGTCCCCAGCTGATCACCAAAGCCTTTACCGACGCGATTTACGCAACGTAAACGGGCGCAAAAAAAGAGCGCCGGAGCGCTCTTCCGATTCAAAAATTCCGGTGGAACAGGGTATACAGCGCGCGGTCGCGGTTTTCCCTGCATTTCGGGTCCTCCAACAGCCGGTAGGTAATCGCATCGATCAGGAACACCAGGGGCATCTGGGAATTGATGAACTTCTCGTCCCCCACCTGCCCGATGTCCCCGGCCAGCAGGATGGCGTCCGCCATCTTCGCCAGCTCGGTGCGGCTACTCTGCGTAAGCAGGCATATCTGCACGCCCGCCGATTTCGCGATCCGGCACGCGCTGACCACCTCGGGCGTTTCGCCGGAGTTGGACACCGCGATAATCAGGTCCTTCGGCGAGAACAGGCTGGACTGCACGCGCATCAGGAACGTATCGGTCATCACGCTTGAGGTAAAGCCCATCTGCACCAGCCGCATGTTGAACTCGCTCGCGGTCAGGCCCGAGCTGCCCAGGCCGAAGATCAGGATTTTGTCCGCCTGGTGAATTCGGTCGACAAACGCGTCCAAGTCCTCGGGCTGCACCAGCTCGCAGGCCGCGTCCAGCGTGCGCTCGTAATAATGGTCGATGCGGCGAATGGTCTGGTCGGGCGTCTGGCCCGGCGTCCCCTCGGCTGCCAGCAGGGTCTGGAATTCGATATAATTCCGGTAATCCAGCTTTTTGCAGAAGCGGGTCAGCGTGGAGTTGGACGTGCCGATGGCCTGCGCAAGCTCCTGGCTGGCGATCGACGCTGCCTGCTCCGGATGGGCGACGATATAAGCGGCGATCTTCTGTTCACTTTTGCTGAGCCGGAAGCCGAAAAACTGCAGCCGGTTTTGAAAACTCAGATCAGCCATGGTTTCCTCCTGAAGATAGTTTATTCTTTAACAATCATAGTATAACCGTCGCGATTTTGCAACAGGCAAACGCAAAAACGCCGAAAAAAACGCGGCGCCGTCCCCCCACCCCGTGGGCAAACCTTCCACAAAAAGGTCCAACATAGAAAAGGAGAATGCATCATGAACAAGAACCTCAAAGTAGGCGTCATTGGCTTCGGCCAGATGGGCCAGATCCATGCAGGCATTTATAACAAGCTGCCCGGCGTAGACCTCGTCGCGGTATGCGAATTTAACGACGAGCGCCGCGCGGAGGCGGAAAAGGAGTACGGCTGTCAGACTTATAAGAACTATAAGGACCTGCTCGAAAATCCGGAGATCGACGCGGTTTCGATCGTCCTGCCCGACAACATGCACCGCGAGGCGGTCGAGATCGCGGTCGCCAACAAAAAGCACATCCTGCTCGAAAAGCCGCTCGCCAAGGAGCTGGCCGACGGGGAGGCAATGTACGAGATCCTCAAGGATTACGACAAAGTGTTCTCGCTGGGCTTCCTGCTCCGCTTTGACCCGCGCTTCAACATGATCAAGCAGCGCCTGGACGCCGGCGAGCTGGGCGACATCATCCATATGTACTGCCGCCGCAACAGCCCGATCGTCGGCCCCCGCCGCTACATCGGCGCGTCCGACCTGTCCATGCACGTCATGATCCACGACATCGACTATGTCAACTGGTTCATGGGCTGCAAGCCGGTCAAGGTGTTCGCCAAGGCCCGCAGCGTGCTGCTCAAGGAATACGGCATGGACGATGTGATTTACGCGCTCGTCACCTATGAAAACGGCGCGGTCGCGTGCCTTGAGGCATGCTGGGTGCTGCCGGAGAATTCGCCCACGATCATCGACGACAAGGTCGAGCTGGTCGGCACCAAGGGCGTGGCCTATGTCGATGCGTGCGACAACGGCGTACGCTTCGTGACCGGCAGCGGCGTCCTGTATCCGGATTCGCGCCACTGGTACAACTGCAACGGCGCGCCGTCTGGCGACCTGTCCGAGGAGATCATGGCCTTTATCGGCAACATCCTGAGCGGCACCAAGTCCATCATCACGCCGGAGGACGCCCTCAACACGCTCCGCGTGGTCGACGCGATCGAGCGCTCGATCGCGGAGGGCAAGGAGGTTTCCCTGTAAGCATTCCCCCGCGCTTTTCCACATAAAGAGAAACGGTAGAGACTCATTTCACGGATTTTAAGGAGGGCAAAAGAATGTCAGTACGAGTAAAGGTGCAGAAATTTGGTAGCAAGCTCAGCAGCATGGTCATCCCGAATCTGGGCGCGTTCATTGCCTGGGGCCTGCTGACCGCAGTCGGCATCGCCATCGACAACGACATGCTTCGCAGCTTCATCACCCCGATGCTCAACTACCTGCTCCCGCTCCTGATCGCATTTGCGGGCGGCAAGATGGTCTATGACTACCGCGGCGGCGTGATCGGCACGGTCGCCACCATCGGCGTCATCATCGGCTCCAGCGTGACCATGTTCATCGGCGCAATGATCCTCGGCCCGCTTTCCGCCTGGATCCTCAAGCAGTTTGACAAGCTGATCGACGGCAAGATCCCGATGGGCTTCGAGCTGATCGTCAACAACTATTCGGTCGGCATCATCGGCGCGATCATCGCCGTGATCGGATGCGTATGGCTTGGGCCGGCGATCGCCTCCCTGACCGGCGTGTTCGCCGCTGGCGTGGATTTCCTGGTGCAGAACAATCTGCTGCCGCTGACCGCAATCCTGATCGAGCCGGCCAAGCCGCTCTTCCTCAACAACGCCATCGGCCAGGGCATCCTGACCCCGATGGGTACGCTGCAGCTGGAAAGCCTGGGCAAATCCGTCCTGTTCCTGCTCGAATCCAACCCCGGCCCCGGCTTGGGCGTGCTGCTCGCTTACATGTTCTTCGGCAAGGGTTCTTCCAAGTCCTCCGCGTGGGGCGCTTCCATCATCCACCTGTTCGGCGGCATCCATGAGATATACTTCCCGTTCGTGCTGATGAACCCGATCCTCATCCTCCCGCTGATCGTCGGCGGCGCGTGCGGCACCCTGATGTTCACCATATTGAACGTCGGCCTGGTCGGCGTTGCCTCCCCCGGCAGCATCATCTCCATCATGCTGATGTCCTCGCCCGGCGACCAGCTCAAGATCTGCCTGGGCATCCTGGTGGCGTGCGCAATTACGTTCGTGCTGTCCATCCCGCTGATTAAGCGCGCGGGCGGCGGCGACGACGCTTCGCTCAAGGAAGCGGCGCAGACCATGAACGAGCTGAAGGGCAAGAAGAGCCGCATTTCCTCCGTATTCGAGAGCATCGAAGACTTTGACTTCTCCAAGGTTACCCGCATCGCCTACGCCTGCGACGCCGGCATCGGTTCCTCCGCCATGGGCGCGACCGTGCTGCAGAAAAAGTGCAAGGCCGCCGGCCTGGACGACGTTACGGTATTCCATATCGCAATCGAAAACCTGCCGACCGAATGTCAGGTAGTCGTCACTCAGGAGCTGCTGCTCGACCGTGTCAAGGACGTGCAGAAGGACGCCTACTGCATCGCAGTGACCGACTTCATCAACGCGCCCCAGTATGACGAGCTGATCGAAAAGATCAAGCAGGCCCGAGAAAACAAGCAGTAACAGCCTGTAAGGGCGGCGCCGCCGCTGGTCCAGCGGCGGCGCTTCCTTTACCCGTTTATTGAAAAGAGAGTCAGTATGCTGAAAACGATTATCATGGATTTTGACGGCCTGATCGTCGATACCGAGGTCGTATGGTACCGGATCTATGTCGAATGGTTCCGTGTACACAAGCAGTACGACCTGTCCGTGCAGGAATTCCTGGCCTGTGTCGGCTCCAATGCGGAGGACCTGTTCCGCAAGCTGGACGCCAAGGGCATCCACGTGGACCGCGACGCGTTCGCGCAGGACACGCTGGCGTGCTTCATCGAGGAAAGCGGCCGCCTGCCGGCAAAGCCCGGCGTGGAGGACTTCCTGAAAAGCGCCAGGGAAAACGGCCTGTCGGTCGCGCTGGCGACCTCCTCCGGCCGCAAAAAGCCGACCGTACACCTCGAACGCCTGCACCTAATGCAGTATTTCGACCTGCTGGTCACGGCTGAAGACGTCGAACGCATCAAGCCTAACCCCGACCTGTTCCTCAAGGCGGCCGAAAAGCTCGGCTGCACGCCGGCCGAGTGCCTGGTGGTTGAGGATTCGCTCAACGGTCTGCTGGCCGGCCGCAACGCGGATATGCGCGTGCTGGTCGTACCCAACGACGTGACCAAGTATTGTACCTTTGAGGGTCAGTACCGCCTGTGCGATTCGCTCGCGGACGTGGACGTACCCTCGCTGATCGCAGAGTTTTAGGAGGAATCATTACCATGCTGTTAGAAAAGATCACGGCAAAGGATGTGCAGATCGGCCTTGCGGCCGCGGACTGGGAGGATGCGATCCGCCAGGCGGCGGCCCCCCTGCGGGACGCGGGAGATATCGAGCAAAGCTATATCGAGGGCATGATCGAATCCGTACACAAGAACGGCCCGTATTTCGTGCTGGCAAAGGGCCTGGCGCTGGCGCATGCGCGGCCGGAATGCGGCGCCAACCGTCTGGCGCTCGCTTTTTCCACGCTCAATCCGCCGGTATCGTTCGGCGCGGGCGACAACGATCCGGTCCGCCTGATTATCACCCTGGCCGCGACCGACCCTGACAGCCACATCGACCTGCTCGGCGAGCTGGCCGAGGTCCTGATGGACGACGGCCGCATGGAGCAGCTTTTCTCGGCCAAAACGCCGGAGGAGTTCTGCGCTCTGCTCGCCTGAACCGGCCGCCGGAAGGATGGATACGCAATGGTTCTATGCTTTGATATTGGCGGCACCTCGATCAAATACGGCGCCGCGCACGATCCCGGCGGGGAAATCGTTTTCTCCTCGCGCTGGGAAACGCCGACCGACGCCAAAACGCTCGGCGGCGCGGGCGTGGAGCGCAAGCTGCTCGACCTGGTCGGCGGGCTGGTCGGCAAGTACAACCCGTCTGGCATCGCGGTCTCGACCGCCGGCATGGTGGACCACCGGACGGGCGCGATCCTGTACGCCAATGAAAATATCCCCGGTTATACGGGGCGCAACCTCAAAACCGCGGTCGAGCAGGCGTTCCGCCTGCCCTGCGCGGTCGAAAACGACGTCAACTGCGCCGCGCTTGGCGAGGCCGCCTACGGCGCGGGGCGGGGCGCGGACAGCGTGCTCTGCCTGACCGTCGGCACGGGCATCGGCGGCGCGGTCGTGCTGGACGGAAAGGTCTGGCACGGGCATGCGGGCAGCGCGGGCGAGATCGGCTACATGCCGGTAAACGGCCGTGCGTTCGAGCAGCAGGCCTCGACCACCGCGCTCATCCGACGCGTTGCAGAGCAGACCGGCGAAACGCTGGACGGGCGGCAGATCTTCGCCCGCGCGCAGGCGGGCGACACGGTCTGCGCGCAGGAGATCGACGCGCTGTGCGGGACGCTCGCGCAGGGCGTCGCCGCGTGCATGTGCGTGATGGACCCCGCGGCGGTCGTGCTCGGCGGCGGCATCATGGGGCAGAGTGCCTATCTGCGCCCTCTGCTCGAGAGCCATTTGCAGCGCTTCGCCAACCCGTTCATGCTGGCACACACCCATCTCGCCTTTGCCGAGCTGGGCAACAGCGCGGGCATGGCGGGCGCGTACCGCTGGCTGCAGCAGCAAGCCCTGTAACACAATCCGCCGTCCCCCAAGGGGACGGCGATCCCCCCCCCTTACTGCTCCGTACTGCGGGGCGGCAAAAAAGGCTCCTATCCTTTCGGGATAGGAGCCTTTCCTTTTTTAGCGGAACCAGCCCGGCTCCACCTGTTCGCGCAGCGGCAAATCGCGGAACACCGCCGCCGCTGCCGCGAGGAAATCGTCCGGTCCTGCCGCCTTACGCAGCCGCTTGCCGTATTTTTCACTGTCTGCAAACAGGTTCAGGTGGTAAAACCAGACCTCTTTCATGCGCAGCATCGCGATCCGGCGGTCGCCGAACGCGGCGCAGTAGCGCTCGTACAGGGTATTGTGGAACGCCTCCAGCACCGTCTTATCCGCACGCGGGCCGCCGCGCAGCCGCGTGACCAACGAGGGGTCACCGACCAGCCCGCGGCCTATCATCACCGCCCGCACCGCGGGGTACCGCGCGCCGACCGCGGCGGCGACCGCTTCGCTGACAACGTCTCCATTATAGCAGACCGGCATGCGGCACTGCGGCAGGGCTGCGGCAAACGCCGCCTCGCGCACGCCGCCCCGATAAAAATCCACCCGCACGCGCGGGTGGATGGTCAACTCGGCAATCGGATAGCGGTTGTAGACCGCAAGCAGGCGGTCAAATTCCGCGGGGTCGCGCACACCCAGGCGCGTTTTGACCGACACCGCCGCCCTGCACGCCGAGAATACCGCGTCAAAAAACCGGTCCAGCTCGTCCGGATGGGCGAGGAAACCCGCGCCCTTGCCCTTGGCCGTTACCGTACCCGAGGGGCATCCAAGGTTCAGGTTGACCTCCGGATAGCCCATCTCCGCCAGGGCGTTCGCCGCCCAGATGAAATCCGGAGCGGACCTGGTCAACAGCTGCGGCACCGCAGGCACGCCCGCGTTGGCCTCGGCCGCGACGTCGCGCTTCTGGCGCGGGGTCAGACGGCCGTTCGCGGTCGGCGTGATAAATGGCATGAAATACTTGTCTATCCCCGGGAAATACGCATGATGCGCGCGGCGGTAGACCGCGCCGGTCACGCCCTCCATGGGGGCGAAATAATACTGCATGGAAAAACCCCTTTTGTCAATTGATCCCATTGTGTTCTATTATAACGGGATTTTCCCTTGCCCGCAAGCGGCTCAGCTTTTGGATTTCGGCTTTGCCAGCAGGGCGAACAGGCAGCCGAACACGATCGCCGCCGCGATGCCGCCCGCCGCGCCGGTCACGCCGCCGGTGAACACGCCCAGCAGGCCGCTTTCCGCGACCGCCTTCGCCACGCCCTTGGCCAGCGAATAGCCGAAGCCGAGCAGCGGCACGGTCGCGCCCGCGCCCGCGTAATCCACGAGCGGTTGATACACCCCGATCGCCTGCAGGAACACGCCGATCACCACCAAGCTAACCAGAATGCGCGCGGGCGTCAGCTTTGTTTTGTCAATGAACACCTGGCAGACCGCGCAGATCGCGCCGCCCACCCAAAAGGCATTGACATATTCCATCCAGTTCATGCGCCGCTCCTTTCGATCACGACCGCGTGGCAGATGCCCGCGATGGGCTGTCCCTGCTGCACCGAGGTCGGGCTCATCATTGCGCCCGTGCCGGCGAACACCAGGCGCCGGAGCCGGCCGCCCTCCATATCCCGCAGCAGCGGGCCGCACAGCACCGCGGCCGAGCAGCCGCAGCCCGAACCGCCCGCATGCGCGTCCTGTTCGTCCCCGAACAGCAGGCTGCCGCAGTCCGAGTACACGGGCGACAGGTCGATCTTATCCTCCCGCAGCAGGGTGAGCAGGATATCCGCCCCCACATGGCCGAGGTCACCGGTCACGATGCAGTCGAAATCGGCCGGCTGCGCACCAAGGTCGGACAAAAGCGTAGAAAGCGTGTCGTAAGCGGCGGGTGCCATCGCCGCCCCCATGTTATTCGCGTCCTTAACGCCCATCTCCACCATCCTGCCGAACAGCGCATGCGTGACACGGATGCCGGAGGAGCCGCCCCGCGGGTCCGCGGCGGACAGCACGGCCGCGCCGGCCGCTGTGGCCGTCCATTGGGCGGTCGGCGTGCGCTGGCCGCCGTAGGCAAGCGGGAACCGGTACTGCCGCTCGGCCGAGCAGAAATGCGAGGACGCGGCAGCGAGCAGGCGCCGCGCCGCGCACCCCTCCACCAGACACCCGCCGAGCGCCAGCCCCTGCGCCATAGTCGAACAGGCACCGTATTGCCCGAGATACGGCACGTCCGACCCCACCGAGGCCAAAAACGAGCCGATGCACTGGTTGAGCAGGTCGCCCGCGAGGATCACATCCAAATCGCTCTTCTGCAGACCCGCCTTTTTTACCGCGAGGTCGATCGCGGTCTTTTGCAGTTCGCTTTCCGCCAGCTCCCACGATTTCTGACCCATGCGGTCGTCCTCGGTCACGAAGTCGAACTGCGCGCCCAACGGGCCGTCGCCCTCCTTTTTCCCGACCGCCGCCGCATGCGACAGCAGAAACGGCCGCTCCGCAAACTGTAGCGTGCGCTTCCCTATCCTCCGGATCATCCCGCGCCGCCTCCCCCCATCAGCAGCAGCGCCAGCCCATAGAGCACGCTGGCCGAAATACCGTATACCAGCACAGGGCCGGCGATCACAAACAGCTTCGCCCCCACGCCCAGCACCAGCCCCTCGCTTTTGAATTCCATCGCCGGCGACACGATCGCGTTGGCAAAGCCTGTGATCGGTACGATCGTTCCCGCGCCCGCGTGTTTGGCCAGCTTTTCATACAGGTGCAGGCAGGTCAGCAGCGCGCCGAGGAACACCATGGTGATGGCCGTCGCCGCCGCCGCGTCCGCTGTCTCCAGGCCGCGCGACTGCCAGAAATTGCTCACGCCCTCGCCGACCGTGCAGATCGCCCCGCCGAACAGGAACGCCTTCAGACAGTCCTTCCAAAGCGGCGAATTCGGGCTTTTCTGTTCCAACATCTGCTGGTATTTCTGCTTATCCAGTTTCATGCGCATCTCTCCTCTTCGGGAGGCTACTCCCATGTTTCTGCTATTTTGCGCGGTTTTTTTGCCGTTTATCCATCTGACCTTATAAAATAATCAAAGTTTGGCTATTTAAAACAGGTCAAATATGCCGTATCCTATCTGAGGAAAGAAAAGGGGGAAACCGTTATGGAAAACAACAAACGAAAGATCACGCTGTATGATATCGTGGCCGTGGGGCTGCTCGCGGCCTTTGTATTCATTGCCACATTCTTTTTCAAAATCAAGATCCCGACGCCCGGCGGCTCAACCATGGTCAAGCTGGGCAACGGCATCTGTCTGCTGGCAGGCACGCTGCTGGGCGGCTGGCGCGGCGGCCTGGCCGCCGGCATCGGCTGCGCGCTGTTCGACCTGACCGATCCGGAATACGCGCCCACCGCCTATGTCACATTCCTCCGGTACTTTATCATGGCCGGCCTGTGCGGGCTGATCTCGCACTGGGGCGGGGCAAACGGACGCCGGACGATCCGCAACCTTGTCGCGGCCATCGCGGGTGCGCTGACCTATTCGACCCTGTATATCGGGGGCAAGATCATGGGCATGATGCTCGCTGGCTCGGCTTTTGTCCCTGCGGTGGCCGGCTGCGCGGCCAGCATCGCCTCCAGCCTGATCAACGCCGTGGTCGGTGTGATCGTCGCGATGCTGCTCACGCCCGCGCTGCAAAAAGCGCTCCAGTCCACCTCGTTCGCGCGCCATCTGGCGCACAGCTCGCAAAAGAATTAAAAAAGCCGCCCGCCGGAATTCTTTCCGGCGGATGGCCGCGCTTTTCCATCAGGGCCGCTCGTCACGGGAGCCTGTGTGCGCTTCGCCCCGCTCGCGCACGACCAGCAGCAGCGCCGAGCTGACAAACATGCCCGCGACCGCAAACGTAATGCTCATCATCCCCGCATGGATACCCCAGGCGGATGCGACCAGGCCCGTGATATACGGCATCAGGATCGCCCCGACACCTGCCGCAGGCAACATCACGCCCACGCCCGCGCTCGACAGCGATTTACCCGCGCTCGCAACCGCGGTCGGGTTGACGCCCGCGATCGAGATGCCGAACACAAACAGCAGCACCAGCGCGGAGACCGCCGTTTCCGCCTGTAGCAGAAGCAGGTACGCGCCGATGCAGCAGGCGGTCATCAGGGTCAGCGCACGGAAGCCGTTGCGGATATGCAGCACCAACGCGATCACCAGCCGCGCGGCCAGCATTGCGCCCCAGATGACTGTGACCGTGAGCTGCCCGGCCGTGCCGGACAGGATGCCTGTATCCTTGAAATAAGTAACCATCCAACCGGTGACCGCGATCTCGGTGCAGTTTTGGAAAAACAGCACCGCGGTCAGCAGCCAGAAGCGGCGGGAATGGAAAAAGTCCCACTGTCCCCCGCCGTCCGCCGTCCGGCTCGCCCGACGCGGCAGTCGGCCCGCGTAATAGCTCAGCCACAGCAGGCAGCCGCACAGGCCTAGCCCGATCATCGGCGCGCGCCAGTGCAGCAAGCCGAGCGCCGCGATCAGCAGCGGGCATACCAGCGAGCCGAGCGCAAAGCGCGAATGCGCCAGGTTCATTCCCTGGGTGCGGTCCTCCGCTGATATCGCAACCAGCACGCTGTCCGTATTCAGCACGCAGCCCTTTGCCGCGCCGACCAGCCCGAACGCCAGCACCAGCAGCCAGGGGTTCCCTGTCAGCGCCATGGCGAAATAACCGGCCGCACCGCCGGTCGACAGCAGCAGCGTCGTGTTGCGCATGCCGCGCCGCACGGTCAGCATACCCGTTGTAAAGCCGGACAGCAGATTTCCCACGCTCAACGCCGCGAGCAGCACGCCGCCCCATTCGTACCCCAGCGCATAGCGGTCCTGCAGCAGGCTCATCACCACGCCGCTACTCGACCCAAGCAGGCCGCCGAGCAGCATTGTCCGGTAAGCGCATCGCATCAAGCGGCGCCGCATCAATGCTTGCATCCTGTTCTCCCCCATTTCCCATTGTCGCCCTTTCAGTTTACACCCGAAACCGCTCCCGCGCAAGAGCGAACAAGCCAAAGGCGCCGCTTTTTCAGCGGCGCCTTTTCGCTCTCCGTCAACCGAGGCGTTCCTTTCGTTCTCGGCCGTCGCGCAGGAGCAAAGTCAGGGTTTCCCTGTCTTGCGCGCGGATGGCGCGGCGGTATTCGTCCAGATGGCCGATGATCTCGTCGATCTCGCGCGCAAGCGGCTCGGCGTTGCACAGAAACAGCTCGCTCCACATGGTTTCGTTCAGCTTGGCCACGCGCGTCAGATCCTTATAGCTGCCCGCGGAATAGCCATTATGCTTATCCGCCTCCGGACTTTTGATGTAGGCCGAGGACACGACATGCGCCAGCTGCGAGGTGAAGGCGATCATCCGGTCATGCTGTTCGGCCGTGCAGCGCACGGTCTGCCCAAAGCCGAGCGCCGTAAAATACGCTTCGAGCTGCTCCAGCACCCGCTCGGTGCTGCTCCTGGTGGGGACGAAAATCATGCTCGCCCCGTCGAACAGGGTCGGAAGCGCAAAATCCAGGCCGGAGAACTCCCGCCCCGCCATCGGATGCCCGCCGACAAAATGCACGCCCGCGTCGAGCGCAGCCTGCTCCAGCCGCTCGACCATGAACTGCTTGACGCCGACCATATCGACCACCACGCAGCCCTTTTTCATTTTCGGCATGTTTTCCAGCAGCCAGTCCACCGTCGCCTGCGGATACAGGCCGATGATGACCAGGTCGGCCTCCTTATACAGTGCCTCGGTTGCGACCGCGTCGATCGTGCCGTCCGCGCGCGCCTGCTCGGCGGTGGCGCGGGTGCGGTTCCAGCCCAGCACACGGCTGAGCGTGCGCGCCTTGATGGTTTTCGCCATCGAGCCGCCCATCAGGCCGAGGCCGGCAATAAGTACGGTGTCAAACATGATACAATCCCCTTGGTCTTGATGTTTTACTTAGTTAAATTGTAGCGTGGCGAACGAGGTTTGTCAATGAAAAAGGCGGTCCACATCTCTATGCAGGCCGCCAGCTGTTATAATCCCAGGATCTGTTTTTTCTTTGCGTCAAATTCCTCTTGTGTGATCACACCGCTGTCAAGCAATTCCTTATACCGTTTCAGTTCTTCCGCACCGGCTGTTGCGTTGGACTGCGGGGCAGCCTCCTGCCGCGCTGCGGATGCTGCCCGCTTGTCCTGCCGTTCCAGCAGAAGCCGGTTGATCTCAGTATGTATCTCAGCGGCGTTTTTGATCCAAACGAATCTGATAAAACCGGAAGCCGTGGCGACCGCAATCCCCCGCCAAAGCCTGGTGGTTTTGACTGCGGAAATCATATCAAACGGCAGATCGACGCGTTGGCCGAACACAGCCGTGCCGAAAACACGCTTATCGCTCACCGTTATGCTGATCCGCGAGCAGTACCAATAGAACAGCCCTGCGAGAATCAGGAATGGGAGCAGCGTAAAGCACGCATAATACGGGAATGCGCTGGTCAGAAAATAGGACAGGTCTAATCCATCTCTCCTGTTCGAAATATCGATCGCCAAGGGCAGACCGAGCCAAATAAAAAGAACGACGCCAATACCAACGATGATCAGGCTGATCAGCTTGATATTGTACTGTACGGATTTGATAATGATTTTTTCTTCCATGTAATCCCCTCCCTATTTTGTCCGGCATGGATTAATAATCTATGCTTATTGCTATTATATTACATGCAAATTGCATAGTCAATATGCTTTATTGGCAATTTGCAATGCTTTTCATTGCAAAGCGTAACTCGTGAATATCGTCCTGCCTCGATAAAATGTAGCATGGAAAGGGGCTGTAAGGATGGATGACTTATCCTTTGAGATCGGTAAAAATATACGAAAATACCGGAAATTGAAAGGGCTGACGCTGGAGAAGCTGGCAGAGGTACTGGAGACGGAAACCAATTATCTTGGACAGTGCGAGCGCGGCGAGCGTCGGTTCAGCCTAGATAAGCTGGTTGACCTGATTGAGTATTTCGGCATCACCGCCAATGATATCATACCGGCTTCAGGCAAGGGGAACGGCAGGAGCCGGGAAAAAAGCGTCTACCTGCGGGAAATCAACGAGCTTCTCGGCCCCTGCACAGACAACCAGCTGGCGGTCATTCTGAACATGCTGAAGGAAAGCGTCCCTTTTTTAAAGGAATAGGCGGGAAGTAACAAAAAAGCAGGCTGGCATATGCCAGCCTGCTTTTTTATGCTTCCTTCTGCGGCCTTGGGTTGACCCGGCAGAGCTGCTTCCAGATTGGTGTAATCCGGCAGAGGACGAACACAATCAGCGCGCCTGCGAGGTTCAGGATCAGATCGTCCACATCGCACGAGCCGGCGCCGGTATACACCTGCGCCACCTCGACTGCCGTGATGCCGAGCGTCAGCGTGGCGGTAAAGAAGAAAATGCTCCTCTGCCAGCGGAACAGCGCGGGCAGGAACACGCCCATGGGCGCAAACGCCGCCAGGTTGCCCAGCAGGTTGAGTACCACCAGCCGCAGCGAGATATTGCCATAGCCGTAGGCAATCAGATAATTTTTAATCGTGCGCAGCGGTTCCAGGTTGACCGCGCCGAGGTCTGCGCCCGCGTGGAAGCCGCGGCCGAACGCATTATCAAAAAACAGCACGTTCGCCAGCACCCACAGATAGTACCAGAACAAAAGCAGCATATAGTCGTGCCGCCGTTTGGCGCGCGCGCCGGCCGGCACGCCGTAAAACAGCGCCGTGCCGAGCAGCAGCGCGAACGCCGCCGCGACCGCGAGCTTTTGCTCGGGCCCCACGATATAGCCGGGCGCCAGCTCATAATACAGGTTGAAGCAGAGCAGCACGGCGGTCAGGACCGCCGCCAGCCTGCGGACAAGGGTTTTCAAAGGGAGTTGCTCCTTTGTGAGGGGATTCCCGCGCCAGCGGCGCGGCTTTTATACCGGGGCTTTTCCAGCGCCCCATGCCCGTTTACAGGCGCTCCGCCTCGGAAAGCCACAACGCCGCGCATGCATCCGAGGGCATGCGCCAGTCGCCGCGCGGGGAGAGTGTGACCGTGCCGACCTTGGGGCCGTCTGGCAGGCAGGAGCGCTTGAACTGCTGGGTGAAAAAGCGTCGGACAAAGGTCACGAGCCATTTTTTCACCGTTGCATCGTCGTACACACCCGCAAAGGTCTTGCGTGTAATGCGGTAAATTTTGCGCGGCGGGTAACCGAAGCGCAGCATATAATACAGGAAAAAGTCGTGCAGCTCATACGGGCCGACCAAATCCTCGGTTTTCTGGCTGATCTCCCCATCCTTGGGCGGGAGCAGCTCGGGCGATACCGGCGTGTCCAGCACATCCTGCAGCACGTCGGACAGCTCGCCGAGCGCACAGTCGGCCTCATAGGCGACCAGATATCGCACCAGCGTTTTGGGGATGGAGGCGTTGACGCCGTACATCGACATATGATCGCCGTTATAGGTCGCCCAGCCGAGCGCCAGCTCGGACAGGTCGCCCGTGCCGACCACCATGCCGCCCAGCTTGTTGGCCAGGTTCATCAGCACCAGCGTGCGCATACGCGCCTGCGCATTCTCAAACGTGACCGAAAGGTCGTCCATGCTCTGACCGATATCGCGAAAATGCTGATCCACCGCGGCCTTGATATCCACGGTCTGCAGCGTCACGCCATAGGCGTCGGCCAGCTTTTCCGCATTGCCGCGCGTGCGGGCGGTCGTGCCGAAACAGGGCATGGTCACCGCCAGGATGCCCTTGCGGTCCAGCCCGAGCAGGTCGAACGCATGCACCAGCACGATCAGCGCGAGCGTGGAATCCAGCCCGCCGGACAGACCCACAACCGCAGCCCTGGCATGCGTGTGGCGCAGACGGGTGGCAAGGCCGGTCGCCTGCAGCGTGAGGATCTCCTCGCAGCGCTCGTTGCGCAGCGCCTTATTGGCGGGAACGAACGGCGTGCGCGGGAACCGGCGGTCCGCGAGGTCGTTTTCGCCGGGCGTTACCTCCATCGTGGCCGCAAAGCCGCCGCCCGATACCGTGAACGTGTTCATGCGGCGGCGCTCATGCACGAGCCGCTGCACGTCGATATCCGCGTAGATCACGCCGCTCTCGAACGGGCGGCTCTCGGCCAGCAACACGCCGTTTTCCGCAATCAGGTCGTGGCCGGAGAACACCAGGTCCTGCGTAGATTCCCCGAAGCCCGCGTCCGCATAGGCGTAGGCGCACAGCAGCCGCGCGGACTGCTGCCGTACCAGGTCGCGGCGGTAGGCGGTCTTACCGATGATCTCATCCGACGCGGACAGGTTGACGATCACGGTCGCGCCCGCCTGCGCCAGCCGCGTGGAGGGCGGTTCGGGTACCCACAGGTCCTCGCAGATCTCCACGCCAAACGCGAAATCCGGCATCGCCGCGCTGGAGAACACCTGCACGCCACCGAACATAGTGGTTTGGCCCAGCAGCTCGACCGGCTCCATATCCAGCCCCGCGCCCGACGTAAAGTGGCGCTGCTCGTAAAACTCGGAATAATTCGGGATGCTGTGCTTCGGCACCAGCCCTTCCACCGCGCCGCGGCACAGCACCGCCGCCACGTTATACAGCTTGCACTGATGCATCAGGGGCAGGCCGACCACCACGGCGGCGTTCAGCGCCACAGTCGCGTCCCGCACGGTGCGGAGCGCTTCCAGCGCCCCATCCAGCAGCGTCTGCTGCAAAAACAAGTCGCCGCAGGTATAGCCGGTCAGGCAAAGCTCCGGAAACACGATCAGGCGCGCGCCCTTATCCGCGGCCTGTTCCGCCAGCCTGACGATTTCGGAAGCGTTATAGGCGCAGTCCGCGACCCGTAGCGCGGGCGTCGCGGCGGCAATTTTGACAAATCCATCCTGCATTCCAGTATTCCTCCAGACAGTTCAGATATGGTTAGTATACCCTTTTTCCGGCACGGACGCAAGGTTTTTGCGCCCATGCACGGGACATCCGCTCGGAAAAAGGAGGAAGACCGCGGTCTTCCCCCTTTGTGCCGTATTGCGCCGTTATTTTTCCCTGACCGCGCCATCCTTGATAATATCCCAGTTTTTGCGCAGATAGTCAAAGCCTGAGTAGATAGTGACGAGCGTCACGACCCAGCCGACCAGGTATGCGAACATCGGATAGCCGTCCGTTCCACTGATAACCATAACAGTGCTGGTACTGGTGAAACTGCCGTCAGACGACACCATCATTGAGTCGAATGCACCGCTGCCGGCCGCACCAATCAGGATATAATACAGATAAATTAAAATAATACCGCCAATCTGCACACAGGTCTTGACCTTGCCCGTCCATGTCGCGGCGAGCACGCGGCCCTTGTTGGCCGCCACCACGCGCAGCGAAGTGATGATCAGCTCGCGCGCCAGAATGACGCACACCATCCAGCCCGCCATTGCGCCCTGCCCCACGAACAGCACAAGTGCGCTCGTCACCAGCAGTTTATCCGCCAACGGATCGACAAATTTGCCAAAATCGGTCACCTGGTTATACTTGCGGGCGACATAACCGTCCAGAAAGTCCGTGAAGCTCGCCACGCAGAACAGCACCAATGCGATAACCGTATTCGTTGGGAACAACAGACCGCTTGCCTGATAATCCACGGAAAACATCGGCTGCGACGCGAAATACAGAAAAAATGGGATCATTGCAATACGGGTCAGCGTGATCTTGTTTGCTGTGGTCATTTTTATTCCCCCTTTTGCCGGACGCCGAGCAGGTCGGGTCCCAGGCTGTCTGTGATGCGGACGGGGATAAACCCGCCCGCTACGGGCGCGTCCTCCGCCTCAAAGTACACATGGCCGTCCACTTCGACCGAGTCCGCGTAGGTGCGGCCGTACCAGAGCTGCTGCTCCTCGTCAAACCCCTCGCACAGCACCTCCATGACCTCGCCGTGGCGGGAGGTGTTGTAATCGTCCAGCACGCCCGACTGCAGCTCCTCCACGATCAGGCGGCGGTTAGCCTTGACCGCAGCGTCGATCTGGTCGGGTAATTCCGCGGCCTCGGTACCCTCCTCGGGCGAAAACTCGAACACGCCCACGCGCTCGATCTGTACGTCCTGCAAAAACGCACACAGCGCGGCAAATTCGTCCTCGGTCTCGCCCGGCAGGCCGACAATCAGGCTGGTGCGCAGCACAAGGCCCGGGATGCGGTCGCGCAGGCTTTGGAGCAGCGCGGCAAATTCCTCCCCATCGCCTGGGCGGTGCATCGCGCGCAGGATGCGCTTTGATACATGCTGGAGCGGGATGTCCAGGTACTTGACGATCTTGGGCTCGGACGCAATGACCTCCACCAGCTCGTCCGTGATCTGGTCGGGGTACAGGTAGTGCAGACGCACCCAATGGAAATCCATTTCGCACAGGCGGCGCAGCAGCTCGGGCAGCAGGCGCTGATGCCCGGGCAGGTCCATGCCGTATTTGGTGATGTCCTGCGCAATGACGATCAGCTCCTTCACCCCAGCGTCGGCCAGCGCCTGCGCTTCCGCGAGCAGCGCGTCCATCCCGCGCGAGCGGTACGGCCCGCGCAGCTTGGGGATGATGCAGTAGCCGCAGCGGTTGGAGCAGCCCTCCGCGATTTTGAAATAGGCCGTATATGGCGGGGTCAGGCGGTCGCGGCCGCCCTCTAGCGCGGCGCTGGCCATATCCGCCAGGTACGCGGCCTTATGCCCGCCGAGCGCGGCGTTCGCCGCGTCCACGATGCTCTCATAGCTGCCCGTGCCGCAGATTGCGTCGATCTCGGGCAGCTCCGCGCGCATCTCCTCCGCGTAGCGCTGCACCAGGCAGCCGGTCACGACCAGGCCTTTCATTTTGCCGCTCTGCTTGTACTGCGCGGTTTCGAGAATGGTCTCGATCGCCTCGGTCTTGGCGGCTTCAATAAACCCGCAGGTGTTGACCACGCCCACGTCCGCCTCGGCCATATCCTCGGCGACCTCCCAGCCCGCCGCGCGCAGCAGGGCGAGCATATGCTCGCTGTCCACCAGGTTTTTGGCGCAGCCGAGCGAAATCAGTCCTATTTTCGGCATGGAATCCTCCTTTTTTGTCCCACTATTGTCCAATGGTATTATACATCACAAACCCGCCTTTGTCATCTGTTGTATTTCGTCCGCGCGCGCAGAAAAAGAGGGAAGCCGTCCGGCTTCCCTCTTCCCCGCCGCTTTACAGCAGCCGCTCCATTTCCGTAATCAGCTCGTCGAACAGGCGGGTCGCGTCCTCGATGGGCGCGGGGGTTGCCATATCCACGCCCGCGCCGCGCAGCAGCGTGATCGGGTCGGCCGAACAGCCGCCGGACAGGAAACCCAGGTAATCGCTGACCGCGCTTTCACCCTCGCGCAGGATGCGGCGCGACAGCGCGATCGCCGCCGCATAGCCGGTGGCGTACTGGTACACATAGTAATCATAATAGAAATGCGGGATACGCGCCCATTCGAGCGCGATCTCCTCGTCCACGACCATATCGGGGCCGAAATACTGCTCGTTGAGCCGCCGGTACAGCGCGCAGAGCGCTTCGGCGGTCGTACCCTCTCCGCGCTGGGTCATCCCGTTCACCGCCAGCTCGAATTCCGCGAACATGGTCTGGCGGTACAGCGTGCCGCGGAACTGTTCGAGGAAATGGTTGATAAGATACGCTCGCTGCTTCCGGTCCTGCGTGACCGACAGCAGGTATTCCATCAGCAGCGCTTCGTTGCAGGTGGAAGCGACCTCGGCTACGAAAATCACATAATCCTGATACGCGGTGGGCTGGGTGCGATTGGACAGGTAGGAATGGATGGCGTGGCCCATTTCGTGTACGAGCGTGAACACATCGTCCAGCGTCCCCTTGAAATTGAGCAGCACATACGGATGAACGCGCGCGCCCGCGGAATACGCGCCCGAACGCTTTCCCTCGTTCTCATATACGTCGATCCAGCCGCCCGCGAAGCCCTGGCGCAGCAGGTCCAGGTATGTCTCGCCCAGGGGGGCGAGCGCCTTGAGCGCGGTTTCCTTGGCTTGCTCAAAGGTGAACTTCATCTCCACGCCCTCGACCACCGGAACATAGAGGTCGTACATATGCAACTCCTCCAGCCCAAGCAGGCGGCGGCGCAGGCCGACATACCGGTGCATGGGCGCCAGCGAGCGGCGCACCGCGTCGATCAGGTTGTGGTAAATGGCGGTCGGCACCTCGGTCCCGTCGAGCGCCGCGTCCAGCGTGGAGGGATATTTGCGCGCGTTGGCAAAGAACAGCAGCTGCTTCATCTGCGCGGACAGCGTCGCCGCTGCGGTATTGCGGAACTGGCCGTACACCGAATACAGCGAATCGAATGCGGACCGGCGCAGCGCGCGGTCATAGGACTGCATCAGCGGGATAAAGGTGCCGTGCGTGACCGGATGCCTGTTCCCATCCTGATCGGCCGCGTCCGGAAAGCGGAGATCGGCGTCATTGAGCATGGAGTAGATATCGTCCGGACCGGACGCCATCTCGCCCGCAGCCGCGAGCAACGCCTCCTCCTTGTCTGAAAGCACATGGTCGCGGCGGCGGCGCACGCGGTCCATCGCCAGCCGGTAGTTTTCGAGCGCGGGCGTTTCGCGGTAAAAGCGGGCGAGCGTCTGATCGTCAATGGCGAGCAGCTCGGGCGTTTCAAACGCTGCCGCGGCCTGCAACTCCACCGCGAGCCGCGTCGCCTGGCTCACCATCTCCTGATACGCGGCGACGCGGGTATCCTCGTCGCTGCGGCGCTGGGCGTAATGGACAAGCGCGTCGAACGCCAGGCTGATCTCGTCGTCCAGGCGGAAAAATTCCAGCAGCGTCTCCCCGCTTTCGGACAGGCGGCCGCGGTACGCCGCGACGCGCGGAACAAACGCCTTGGCTGCGTTGTAGGCGGCACGCCAGTCCGCATCGCTCGCGAACAGATCGCGGACCGCCCACTTGCCACTGTCCGGCACCTCCGCGCGTGCCGGTATCCTGGTCATTTCCATGGAAATCCTTCCTTTCCAGTGTGGTTTACTGTATGTTATTATGATACCGCAACCGGACAGAACATGCAAGAAAAAGCCCCCTGTTTACCAACAGAGGGCGAAAAAACGGTTCATTGCCTGACGGAACAGTGTACGCGGATCATAATGAAATTGATCGGGACGGTCAGCGCCAAAAGGAAAACGCCTGCCACCGCCGCCAGGCCCTCCGTATCGGCAAGGCCGGCCCAGCCGCCAATGGAAACCTGATGCAGGCGATAAAGCGCCTGCAGGCCGATGGCGGCCGCGCACGCCGCCGCGCTGACCGCGAGACGCGGCTTCTATTTCTTCTCGGCTGCAACACCGCGGAACGGCACCGCCAGCGCGATGATTCCCAGCAGAATACTCCCTATGTTAAGCCATCCATAACCCATATCCATGCTCCTCCTTTTATTGTCGGTTATTGAGGAAACCGCGCGCGGCTTCTCTTTAGGGAAAGGATAGCACGGAAAAACCTGATTGTTAAGAAAGGGGCGGGAAAATTTGCTTTCCCGCCCCTTTTGCGCTCTTTTATGCACTTTTAGAACGTGTCGGGCAGGTCCTGCCCGTACTCAGCCAGCGCCGCCCGAATATCCGGCCAGGAAAACCCCCGGCGCTGCAGCGCCGCGACCGCCTTTTCGACCTCCCGCCGGTCGGACACATCGCCGTGCAGCCGCTTGTCAAGCAGCGCGCGCAGCTTCGCCCTGTCCGGAGAAAACGGCTGCAGCGCCTCTTCCGCCGTCTCGCGCGCCACGCCCCGGCGGGCCAGCTCCTGCCGGATGCGCAGCTCTCCGTACCCCTTGCGCGCGCAGGAACGCACCACGCTTTCCGCGTAGGCAGCGTCGTCCAGCAGGCCGCGTTCCAGCAGCCAAGCGACCGCGTACTCCGCTGCCTGTTCGTCGTGGCCCTTGTCGAGCAGCTTGTCCCGCAGCATGCTGGCGCTCAGCGCGCGGTATGAGAGCTGCCTCGCCGCCGCGTCCAGCGCCGCGTGGTATTTATCCCCGTTCATTCTTCATCCAGGTCGTCAAAATCGTCCGCGTCGATGGACACGGCCCGCGAAGCGCCGGCCTTGGGTGCGGCGGGCTTGGCCGCAGGCGCCGCTACGGACGCCGGACGGGCCGCCGCGGTCTGATGCGCCTTCTGCCGCTCCTCCTCAACTTTTTCCATGATCTGCTTCTGCACATCGTCCGCAAGCTCGGGATGGTCCTTGAAATACTGCTTGGCCGCGTCGCGCCCCTGTCCCAGGCGCATTTCGCCCAGCGAGAACCACGCGCCCGACTTGCCCACAATGCCGTATTTGACGCCCAGATCGACCAGCTCGCTTGTGCGCGAGATGCCCTCGCCGTACATGATGTCGAACTCGGCCTCCTTGAACGGCGGCGCGACCTTGTTCTTGACCACCTTGCAGCGGGTGTGGCTGCCGATATTCTCCGCGCCGGACTTGATATGCTCGGTACGGCGCACGTCGATACGCACGGAGGCGTAGAATTTGAGCGCGCGGCCGCCGGTCGTGACCTCCGGACTGCCATAGATCACGCCCACCTTTTCACGAAGCTGGTTGATAAAAATAGCTACGCACTGGCTCTTGGCGATCGAGCCGGCCAGCTTGCGCATGGCCTGGCTCATCATGCGGGCGTGCAGGCCGACGAACGAATCGCCCATTTCTCCCTCGATCTCGGCGCGCGGGGTGAGCGCGGCGACCGAGTCGATGACCACAATATCAATTGCGCCCGAACGCACGAGCGCCTCCGCGATATCAAGCCCCTGCTCGCCGGTATCCGGCTGGGAAACCAGCAGGCTGTCGATATCCACGCCCAGCGCCTTGGCGTATATGGGGTCGAGCGCATGCTCCGCGTCGATGAACGCGGCGGTGCCGCCCAGCTTCTGCGCCTCGGCCACGCAGTGCAGCGCAACCGTGGTCTTGCCGGAGGATTCCGGCCCGTAGATCTCCACGATGCGGCCGCGCGGCAGGCCGCCGATGCCCAGCGCGAGATCCAGCCCGATCGAGCCGGTCGGGATATGGTCTACCTGCATGCCGGCGTTCTCGCCGAGACGCATGACCGAACCCTTGCCGAACTGCTTTTCGATCTGACCGAGCGCCGCGGCGAGCGCTTTCTTTTTATCGGCCGCGGGCGCGACCGGTTCGAGCTGTTTTTTGGTAGCCATAAAGAGCCTCCTGCTTGTTTGTTGATTCCTGCATCCATTATACCAGTGGCAAAAAATAAAAGCAAGAAAAATCGAAAATTTGTTCGATGTTTTCCTGCTTTTTATTTTTCACTTTCGTCTGTGGACGGCGCGGCGGCCTGCGCGCCGCGTTCGATCTGTTCGCTGAGCGGTACATATTCCGGAGGCTTTTCCCCCGTTTCATTCCAGCAGGGTGTTGTACCCATACACAATGCGCGGCACCCCGGAAAGGTCCTCCGTGATGCCGATGCCGGCAAAACGGTTATCCTCCAGGATGGCGGCGACCTGCGTCGCCTGCCGGTAGCCGCACTCGAACAGGATGACGCCACCCGGCACGAGCAGCTCCCCCCACTTGGCGCAGATCGAACGGTAAAAATCCAGCCCGTCCTCCCCGCCGAACAGCGCTTCGTGCGGCTCGTAATCCGCGACGCTCGGCTCGAGCGCGCGCATCTCCGCGCGGGTGACGTAGGGCGGATTGGAAACCAGAATGTCAAACTGCCCCATATTGTTCGGCGGGCGGAAGCGCACGTCCGCCTTGAGCGCGACATACCGGCTCTGCACCCCCAGCCGACGGGCGTTTTCCCGCGTAACGCGCAGCGCGCCCTCGGAAATATCCACACCCGCGACGCGCGCGTCCTCCACCTCATGCGCGGCGGCGATGCCGATGCAGCCCGAACCGCAGCACAGGTCGAGGATGCGCGGCGAAACCCGCTGCCGCGCCTGTCCGATGACCAACTCGCACAGACGCTCGGTATCCGAGCGCGGGATCAGCACCGAGCGGTCGATCTGGAACGTCAGCCCATAAAAATCCCATTCGCCGAGTATGTATGCAAGCGGTTCGCCGTCCAGACAGCGGTCGCAAAGCAGATGCGCATAGTCCACCGTCGCGTCGTCCAGATAGACATGACCCCAGTCGGCTGTTTTGTTTTTATCCGCCTTGCAGGCGTATGCCGTTATCTCGCGCGCGGAAAGAGAAGGCTGCGGATCGTCCGCCTCCTTCAAGCGCTTGAACAGCTCCATATATACGTCGTTGATGGTCTTGGTCAAGGCTTGGCCCACCCCCTAAATGTGTTTTACGCATGCCGCAGGGCGCGCGGCGGCTTTCCATACAGCGATATGGACGCCTATTCACCAGTTGTCCGATCCGTCCTCCGGAATGACCGCCTTCATGCCGGTGATCGCCACCTCAATCATGGAATCGTCCGGCTCGAACACGGTCAGGTGCTGGATCATCAGGCCAGGCCAGCGCAGCGCACGGGAAAGCACGCTCTCCGAACGGCCGGCGTAGCGGTTGAACTCATAGCTGATGCCCACCACGAGCGGCAGCAGGACCAGATGCGCCAGCATGCGCAGAAACGGGTTGGTGATATCCACGATGGAAAACACGATGGACGAAACAATCGTCGCAATAATAATCAACACGAACATAAAGCTGGTGCCGCAGCGCGGATGGTATTTGTTCTGGCGGCGGACGTTCTCCACGGTCAGTTCCTCGCCCGCCTCGTAGCAGAAAATGGTCTTGTGCTCCGCGCCGTGGTATTCGAACGTGCGGCGGATGTCCTTCATGTGCGACACCGACCACATGAACAGCAGGAAGATCACCACGCGCACCGCGCCCTCCAATACGTTGCGGGCGAGTACGCCCCAGCCCTCCGGCACAAAGCCGCCGAGGAAGCTCGGCAGCAGCAGGAACAGCGCGACCGGCAGCGCGATGCCGATTACGGTCGAAATACCGAGGATCAGCCGGTTCAGACCCTCGGAGCCGAATTTATTTTCCAGCCAGATCTCGAATTTGGAGGGCGGCGCGTCCACCTCCTCGTCCTCAAAGAACGAGGCCGAATAGTTGATTGCCTGGATGCCGTCTTTCATGGCCATGAACAGGCCGTAGGCGCCGCGCAGCACCGGCAGCTTCCAGAACGCGGAGGGCTGGTGCGCGTCCTCCTCCTTTACGACCAGCTCGCCGTTTGCCTTGCGGACAACCGTGCAGACCCGTCTGGGACCTTTCATCACGATGCCCTCGATAATCGCCTGGCCGCCGATCGTGGTTTTCTTTTGCGTTGGCATTAGCTATCTCCTTTGGGTTCAGGGGTATAAGGGGTTTCCGGCACCTTGGGGATAGCCCCCGTGATGCCGAGCGCTTCCTCCGCCTCCGCGGCGGGCAGGGTGATGGTGACCGTCGTACCCGCGCCGAGCGTGGACGCGATATCCAGCGTGCCGCCGTGCAGGACGACGATCTCGTCGGTCACGGCCAGGCCGATGCCGCTGCCGCGCTGCTTGGAGGAGCCTTTATAAAATTTCTCCTTGACAAAAGGCAGCTCGGCTTCCGGTATGCCTTGGCCGTAGTCGCGCACCGAGGCGACGATTTTGCCGCCCTCCCGCCGCAGGGAAATATCGATCTTTTTCCCGTCCGCGCCGTATTTGGCGGCGTTGTCCAGGATATTGAGGAACACCTGCTTCATGCGATGGCGGTCGCCGTTGATATAGTAGTTGGCGTCCACGTCCTCGTCGTAGCTCAGCCGGATGCCGCTTTTCTGCAGCAGATTTTCATACATATACACGGCCTCGTACAGCTCGATCGATAGGTCGAACAGCTCGACCTCGAGCTTCATGCGGCCGGACTCGATGCGCGCGAAATCCAGAAGCTCCTCAACCATGCGGGTCAGGCGGCCCGCCTCTTTCTGGATGATGGTCAGGCCCTGCATAACCTCCTCTGGGTCCTCTCCCCCGCCCGCGAGCAATGTTTCGCTCCAGCCGCCGATGGCGGTGAGCGGGGTGCGCAGCTCGTGCGAAACCGAGGAGATAAAGTCGTTCTTCATGCGCTCGGCGCGGCTGATCTCGTCTGACATGTAGTTAATCGTATCGCACAGCTCGCCAATCTCGTCGTCATAGGTCTTTTGCAGGCGCACCCCGTAGCGGCCGGCCGCGATCTCCTTGGCGATCGTGTTGATCTTGAGGACCGGATCCACGATGGACTTGACAAAATAGCTGTTGGAGGCGACGACCAGCATCAGGAACACCAGGCAGGCCAGAATGACGATGCCGATGATGATCCAGATCTGCCGCTCAACGATGCGCAGCGAGGTGATGAAGCGCACGCCGCCGATCAGCTCCCCGCGGGAGGACAGGAGAGGGGTGGTCACGCTCATGACCCGCTCGTCCGTAAGCGGGTCGCGGCCGGGGAACACCGCGGTCTTCTGGGTGGACAGCGCCTGCGCGGCGTCCTCGGTGGAGGCCATGCCGCCGCCCGTCAGTGCCGAGGTGGACAGCAGGATACGGCCGTTGCGGTCGAGGAACTGCATCTCGAGCTTTTCCTGCTCGCTGAAAGTGGAAACGTCAGATTCCGCCTGCGCGTAAAACTGGTCGTAGGTTTCGGTAAAATACTTGTGGTAGGTTTCGGCCTTGAGCGTGGCGCGCGAGGTCAGGTTGTCCCGCACCGAGGCGTAATAGTAGCCGGACACGCCGACCGTGACCAGAATAACCACGGCCGCCAGGATGACCAGCACGAACGAAAGCGAGTTCATCATCCAGCGGCCCTTGATGCCGCCCGGCGAGTGCAACACCTTGGGCGCGGCTGGCTGTGGCGGCGCCTTGGGCTGTTTTTTAGATCTGCGATAAATCATAGGTAAGCTGCCTTTCTCATCTCAGGCTGTTGCGGCAAACGCACAGGGGGCGGCAGCGCGCTCCCTGCTTGCGGCGGTCAACCCTCCCACATATAGCCGTAGCCGCGCACGGTCACGATATGCGATGGCTCCGCCGGATCATCCTCGATTTTGATGCGCAGGCGGCGGATATTTACATCCACGATCTTGAGCTCGCCCACATAGTGATGGCCCCAGACCATCTCCAGCAGCTCGTCGCGGGAGAGCGCCTTGCCGATGTTCTCCATAAACGCTTTCAGCAGCCCGTACTCGATCTGCGTCAGCTCGATCTTGATGCCGTTCTTGAGTACCTCTCGCGCGCGCAGGTTGAGCTTGAACGGGCCGGACTTGATCACATCCTCCTCCGAGAAGGGCGAGCCGGACACGCGCCGGTACAGCGCGTCCACGCGCGCGGCAAGCTCGATCACGGAAAACGGCTTGGTCACATAATCGTCCGCGCCGTTCATCAGGCCGGTCACCTTGTCCGCCTCCTGGGTGCGCGCGGTCAGCATGATAACGCCCGCCTGATAGCCCGCGGCGCGCATAGCGCGGCAGACCTCATACCCGTCGATGCCGGGCAGCATCACATCCAGCACCGCAACCGCGATATCCTGGTTGGCATGGTATTTTTCCAGCGCCGCTTCGCCTGTTTCGGCCTCTATCACCTCGTAACCGCTCCGCTTCAGGTTGAGGACCAGAAAGGAGCGGATATTTTCTTCATCTTCCAAAACCAGTATTTTGCGTTTCATGGATGTTCCTCCTTTGATTTACCATTCATTCATTGCTCCAGGCCTGGGTGAGGAGCGAGAAGCGCTCTTTTACGCCGTTGGCATCGATCTGGATCGCGCTCTGCTGTGCGTCCTCCGAAAAGCGCGCGAAGTAGACCGCCTGCGAGGTCTGGCCGAGCTGAAGCAGGTCGGTACGGCCGATATAATAATCCCGCAGCGTTCCGGTGACGCAATAGATGGTGAACAACGGTATTTGCTGCCCACCACCGATATATTGCGCGAATTCAACCGCGCTGATCCCGCTTTCGCTCGTCTTGACCGCCGTGATCTGGTCGTGCCATTCTGCATCGATCTTAAACATCCATCCGTCAGACACATTCTGATAGGTGGTCATCATCAGCACTGGCGGCCGATCCACGCTATACACATACCAATCGAGCATGAAAAGCGCGTCCGTCGCGGCGGCTTCGTCGTAGCCCGCCATGAGTACGGCGCGCGGCAGCTCGGTCACGCCGTCGCCGTTGATATCGGCCGCGTAGACCGATACCGGCCGATAGGTACCCCGATGGATGGAGTCCTCGCTGTCCAGCGCGAGATTTTGCAGTGTCCCGTCCTCATAGACAAAAATATCTGTTGTCAGTCCGACACCGCTCGTTGTTTTTTGCTCTGCAAACACAGCGGGCTGGTTTTTCTGTACGCGGCCGCTTGTCATCCGTTCGACCGAAACCGCCTCGGCGCTGGTAGCCGCCTCGCCTACCAGGTCCAACCCGATATGGTACTGATACAGCCGCGCCACGCGCTGTCCGGCGGGGTTGTTCGTAATGAGCAGCAGGTCCTTGGCGCCGTCGCCTGTCAGGTCGGCCAGCTCCATGGCCGAGTATTCGGTCTCAAGCAGCAAGCCCGGTGCGCAGTTTTTATCAAAATCGCACATGGTCAGCGCGCCCACGCCGTCTCCCGGCAGCTTCCAGGCAATCAACATGCCGCGCCGGCCGGCCGGTGTGATCGTGGGGTAATCGACCGACAGGATCGCGGTGCCTTTCCCCTCGATCGCGCCCGTGCAGACATACTGCTGGTCTTGTTTTTTATAAACATAGACCTTGAACGCGTTGCTCGTCACCGAGCTGGAACCGCGGAAAAACGCGATCGCTTCATCCGCCCCGTCCCCGTCCAGATCGACAAGCTGGATAGGCGAGCGGTTTTCCCCGTCGGTCGGCGCGGTATAGGTAACGCCCGACGAGAGCAGGTTTTCCAGCTCGACCTGCAGGGTCTGGTAGTTGGCGGATGGCTTGGGCGCGGCGAGCAGGTCGTCGCCCGATGGGAACGTGCAGCCGGACAGCGCAAACAGCAGCACGGCCAGCACGGGGATGGTTCGGATCAATTTCATGAAGCTCTCCCGTTCACAATCAATGCAGACACTTATACAGATTTAGTATAGCACAAAGCCCACCCGTTTGGTACTGGAAATTGCATAATTTTTATCCGGTTTTCCAGCGCGCGGGCGCGCTTCGATTGACAAATCCGCTTTTTGCGGGTATACTGGAAACGTATCCGCACCCGTGGCGAAATTGGCATACGCGCCAGATTTAGGTTCTGGTCTCGCAGGAGGTAGGGGTTCAACTCCCCTCGGGTGCACCATACGGCGAAAACCGGCCTGGAGGGGCCGGTTTTCCGCTTTACTGATTCTGGAGGGCTTCTGCTATGTCTGTCGAGCAATATTTCCCTTTCTGGCCGAAACTGACCGACGCGCAGCGCGACCTGCTGCAAAGCGCCGTTTCCAGCGCGCGCTTTGAGGCCGGCAATATCCTGCACGCGGGCAGCAGCGACTGCGCGGGGCTGTTCATCGTCGTCAAGGGACGGCTGCGCGCCTACACCCTGTCCGGCGAGGGCAAGGAGCTGACGCTGTACCGCCTGCTTGAACGCGATATCTGCCTGTTTTCCGCCTCCTGCATTATGCGCAGCATCCAGTTTGACGTGATGATCTCCGCGGAGGAGCCGACTGATGTGCTCCGCATCCCGCCGGATGTTTACAAAACGCTTATGGAGCAATCCGCGGCTGTGGCCGGCTATACCAACGAGTTGATGGCGGCGCGCTTTTCCGAGGTGATGTGGCTGATGGACCAACTCCTCAACCGCAAGCTGGACAGCCGCCTCGCGGCGTTCCTGCTGGAAGAGCGCGGCCTGTCCGGCGCGGATATCCTGCCGCTGACGCATGAGCGCGTTGCGGCGCACCTAGGCAGCGCGCGAGAGGTCGTCACCCGCCTGCTCCGGTATTTTCAAAGCGAAGGGCTCGTACAGCTGGAGCGCGGCAGCATCGCGCTGACCAATATCGACGGCCTGTACCGCACCGCCGGCGACAGCCTGCGCTGACCGGACGCTGCCCGCATCAAAAAACGGCCGCTTACGCGGCCGTTTTTGTCCGCTCCCTGTCGGAACGTCATGTTATGCTGTTGAGATATTCCTCCGCGAAATGCGCGGCGACCGCACCGTCCGACGCGGCGGTGACGATCTGCCGCACCGCCTTGGTGCGCACGTCGCCCACCGCGAACACGCCCGCGACGCTGGTGCGCGTCGTCTCGTCCGCGATCAGGTAGCCCTGTTCGTCCAACGCGACCTGGCTGGCCAGCAGCGCGGTGTCCGGCACGCGGCCGACCGCCGCGAACACGCCGTCGCACGCGATCGAGCGGACCGCGCCGGTTTTGACGTTTTCCACCTGCACGCCGGTGACGCGCTCGGCATGGAGCAGCCTTGTCACGCGGCTGTCCCAGACAATTTCCAGGTTTTCCGCGGCCTGCAGGGATTTTTCATATACCTTGGAGGCGCGCAGCGTATCGCGGCGGTGGATCAGGTACACCTTTTCGCACAGCTTGGCAAGCAGCAGCGCGTCCCCGACCGCGGTGTTGCCGCCGCCGACCACGCAGACCGTCCGTCCCTTATAGAACATCCCGTCACACGCTGCGCAGTAGGCCATGCCGCGGCCGACCAGCGCCTGCTCCTCCGGCACGCCGAGCGGACGCGGCGACGCGCCTGTGGCGAGTACCACCGTCCGCCCCTCGACCACGCCCTCGTCGGTCGTGACCCGCTTGACCGGCCCTTCCAGGCTAGCCTCTGTCACGGTCGCCAGCAGCGATTCCGCGCCGAACCGCTCCGCACCGCGCTGCATGCGCTCGCCCAGCTCAAAGCCGTCGATCGGCTCGTCAAAGCCCGGGTAATTCTCCACCTGCTCGGTGGTGGCCATCTGCCCACCCGCGGACAGCTTTTCGATCACCAGCACGCTCAGTCCGGCACGGGCGCCGTACAGCGCTGCGGTATAGCCGCCCGGCCCGCCGCCAATGACCAGCATATCATATATTTTTCCCATAGGCCTGTCTCGCTTTCCTGTTTATACGGACTGCGCCTGCATCCAAGCGTCGATATCCGCCTTGGAACCCGGCGCGACCAGCTTCTCGCCCGCCGCCCCATTCTTCACAAGGATGAGTGAGGGGATGGTATCGACCGAGAACCGCTGCGCCAGCTCGGGCTGCTCGTCAATGTTGACCTGGGCGACCGCCGCGCGCCCCGCGTAGGCCTCGGGCAGCTTGGCGACCACGCCCGCAATCCGGCGGCAGTAGGTACACCACGGCGCCCAGAATTCCAGCAGCACCGGCTGCGCAGACTGTTCCACGAGTTCCTGATAGTTTTCCTTGGTAATATGCAGCATTGCCATTGTCAACAGCTCCTTTTCTATTTGTATTTCTGGTATGCTTTTATTATACCCGTTTTTCTGTCGATTACTGTGAGTTTGTCACCAACAGCTTTTGAGGAGGGGTCCGGTTTGTCTAAAGCGATCGTCTGTCTGGGGGATTCCAACACCTGGGGCTACGACCCGCGCGGCTTCGGCGGCGGACGCTGGCCGGACTGTGTGCGCTGGACCGCGCGGTTGAACGCGCGGCCGGAATGGATCATCTACAACCTTGGGGAAAACGGCCGCGCCATCCCGCATACCCCATTCGAGCTGCGGACGCTGTGCGGCCAGCTCGCGGCGCTGCGGCCGTTCGACGGGCTTTGCGTGATGCTCGGCTCGAATGACCTGCTGCTCGGCGTGCCGCCCGCGGCTGCGGCCGCGCGGATGGAGCGTCTGCTCGTATGCCTATCGAGCTTAGGCGTTCCCTTCCTGCTGATCGCCCCGCCATGCTTCCATCCCGGCGACTGGGTGCGGGAGGAGGCGCTGCTCGCCGCCTCCGCGCACCTTGCAGGGTATTACCGGATACTGGCCGGCGAAAGCGGCGCGGCCTTTGCCGACGCGGGATGCTGGGATATCCCCCTGTGCTTCGACGGGGTGCATTTCACGGCCGAGGGCCATGCGCGTTTTGCCGCGCAGGCCGGCGGGGCGTTCGCCGCAGCATTTTGCGGAGCAAAATGATTTCCGAAAAAAGTTCTAAAATATTATAAAAACACCCTTGAAAAGCATTTTAAATCGGGTTATCCTGTTCCCAGACCGGTCAATCCACTGAAAGGAACATTCTGTTATGAAACTGATCGAACTGCCCGCCCTGCCGATTGCTTTCCTGCGCCGCACCGGCCCCTATGGACCGGAAAACCGTGCGCTGGTGGAACGGCTCAAACGTCTGGCACGGGACGCCGACCTGCTGGATGCGGGGTCAGTCATTTTCTGCGCCGCCTGGGACGACCCCGCCTGCACGCCGCCCGAAGCCTGCCGGTATGACGCCTGCCTTGTCCTCCGGCTGGCGGCGCGGCTACCGGATACCCGTTCAGGCTACCTGCCGGACGGGCGTTACGTCTGTTTTACTGTGCCGCACACGCCGGAGGCGCTTTCCGAAATATACGGCACGGCTGTCCGCACCGTCGGTTGCTGTGGATTATCCGCCGACCCATCCCGCCCGATGCTGGAAGCCTATCCGCTTTCCCTCGTGCAGCGGGGAAGGTGCCAATTTTATGTCCCTGTTCTCTGAAAAACAGCAGAAAAGCGCCGCATTGCGGCGCTTTTTCCTTATCCCTTTTTCGCCTGCGCCTTGGCTTCAAAGCGCGCCTTGTCCACAATGGCGCGCTGGTGCGTACCCTCGCCGATCAGGCCGGCCTCGTCATAGGCCGCGACATGGAAGGTTAAGATCTTGCCGTTCGGCGCGATCTCGGTCAGCTCGGTCTCGACGCGGACCTCCATACCCTCAGGCGTCGCCGCAACATGACTGACGTTAACCAGCGTACCGACCGTGGTCTTGCCTGCTTCCAGATGTGCCTCCACGCTGGCCGCGGCGGTATTCTCAATCGCGGCGACCATCATCGGCGTCGCAAACACGGCCACCAGGCCGCTGCCGACGTTGGATGCGAGCTTATCTGCGGTGACGGTGAGCTTCTGCTCGCCCTTGATGCCAATTTCCATGCCTCATTCTCCTTTTCTGCGAATCTCAGTCTTGCCGCCCATATACGGCTGAAGCGGCTGCGGGATAGCCACCGAGCCGTCCGCGCGCAGGTTGTTCTCCAGGAACGCGATCAGCATGCGCGGCGGTGCGACAACCGTGTTGTTGAGCGTATGCGCGAAGTACAGTTCCTTGGCATCCTTGCCGCGCACGCGGATGCCCAGACGACGCGCCTGCGCGTCGCCCAGGTTGGAGCAGGAGCCGACCTCGAAATACTTTTTCTGGCGCGGTGACCACGCCTCCACATCGCACGACTTGACCTTGAGGTCGGCCAGGTCGCCCGAGCAGCACTCCAGCGTGCGCACCGGAATCTCCAGCGAGCGGAAGAAGTCCACCGTGTTCTGCCACAGCTTGTCGTACCACATCGGGGACTCCTCCGGCTTGCAGACCACGACCATTTCCTGTTTTTCAAACTGGTGGATGCGGTAAACGCCGCGCTCCTCTATGCCGTGCGCGCCGACCTCCTTGCGGAAGCAGGGCGAATAGCTGGTGAGCGTCTGCGGCAGGGTATCCTCGTCGTTAATCGAATCGATGAACTTGCCGATCATGGAATGCTCGGAGGTGCCGATCAGGTACAGGTCCTCGCCCTCGATCTTGTACATCATGTTCTCCATTTCCTTGAAGGACATGACGCCTTTGACCACGTCGCCGTGGATCATAAACGGCGGGATATAGTAGGTGAAGCCGCGGTCGATCATGAAGTCGCGCGCATAGGACAGGATGGACGAATGCAGCCGCGCGATGTCCCCTTTCAGGTAATAGAAGCCGTTGCCCGACGTCTTGCGGGCAGCATCCAAGTCGATGCCATCAAAGGATTCCATGATATCGACGTGATACGGTATTTCATAATTCGGAACAACGGGGTCGCCGAACTTTTCGATCTCCACATTTTCCGAGTCATCCTTACCGATCGGCACGGACGGATCAATGATGTTCGGAATGACCATCATACGGTTTTTGACTTCCTCGGCAAAGGTCTTTTCATCCTCTTCCAGCCTTGCCATCTCGTCCGCCATGGCCTTGACCTCGGCCTTGACCTGCTCGGCTTCGTCCTTCTGGCCCTTTGCCATCAGGCCGCCGATCTCCTTGGACTTTTTGTTGCGCATGGCGCGCAACTCGTCGCAGCGGGTCTTGGCGGCGCGGAATTTGGCGTCGAATTCGATGACCTCGTCAACGAGCGGCAGCTTTTCGTCCTGGAACTTCTTTTTAATGTTCTCTTTCACCGCGTCCGGATTCTGTCTGACAAATTTGATATCCAGCATTTTACGTTACTCCTTTTTATTCTTCTGTTGTTAAATCCTCTATTTGCTTTTGCACGGCTTCAAATAATTTGTTGATATCCGAGCCGAACGAATTTTCCGCTGCGCGGCCGAGCAGACGTTCTGCACCGTATTTTTCCACCAGCGCGTCGTATTCCCGCACCGCGTCCTCCGTGTTTTCCGATAAAAGCTGTGCGCTGATGCGCGCCAAGCCGGCGTATACGTCGCGTTCCTCCATGCGCAGCGTAGCGGCGGCGACCACATCAGTGTGCGCCAGCTCGCTGTCGAGCGCGCTGCGCACACCGTCCAGCGCCTTGCTCTGCGCGTCGAACTGCTTTTGCAGGTCTTCCATTTTCTGTGTCGCGCCCTGCGCGACCGTTTGCTGCTCGGTCAACTGGTTAGTCAGCGTGTCAAGCTGCCTGTCCGCGCGAGCCTGCGCGATATAGCTGATTAAAATCAGCGCGAGCGCCACGGTAAACAGGCCGATGATATAAAAGGTAAGCGTCGTGCGGCTGAGCTTTTTTTCCGGCTTGGGCCCGTCCGGCGTTTTTTTCTGCTCGTCCATGTTTTCCTCCTTATACGCGCAGGCTGCGCAGCGCTTCAATCAGGCGTTCCAGATCGTCTGATCCATAATATTCCAGCGTCAAGGTGCCGCTTGTTTTCCCCTGCTGGATGCTGACCTTGCGGCCGAGCACACTTTCCAGTTCCCGCGCGGCTTCGGACAGGTAATCCACGGAAAAAACGGCGCTTTCGGTCTTTTGCACCGGCTTTTTGTTCAGCTTTTTCGCCAACGCCTCGGCCTGCCGCACGGTCATGCCGGCCATCTGTCTGGCCGCTTCCACACGTTTGTCCGCTTCGGACACTGCCAGCACGGCGCGTGCATGACCGCCGGACAGCTTGCCCTCACTGACCATAACACGTACCTCGTCGGGCAACGCCAGCAGGCGCAGCGCGTTCGCTACCGCTGGACGCGATTTGACCACGCGGCGCGCGACCTCCTCCTGCGTCAGCCCGAACTGCCGCATCAGCAAGTCATAGCCCTCGGCCTCCTCGATAGGATTGAGGTCCTGCCGCTGCAGGTTTTCGATCAGGGCCAGCTCCATGATCTCGCTTTCCCGCGCTTCCAGCACCATGGCCGGTATCTCCTTGAGTCCCGCCATCCGCGCCGCGCGCCAGCGGCGCTCACCGGCTATGATCTGGTAGTAGCCGCTCTTCTCCCCTGCGCGCACGGTGATCGGCGTGATTACGCCGTGCAGGCGGATGCTCTCCGCCAGCTCCTCCAACGCGTTTGGGTCGAAGACCTTGCGCGGCTGATTGGGATTGGGCTCGATTCTGGAAAGGGAAAGTTGGGTGACGCCGCCCGCCGCCGCGCCTGCGGCGCTCAGGTCGGTGACATCGCCGCCGAACAGATTGGACAGGCCGCCGCCCAGTCCCCTTTTGGTCGATGACATCACACTCTCCCCTTTTCCTGCTTATTCTTTTTCAGTATTTCATCCGCGAGGGAAAGATATGCTTCCGCGCCGCGGCACATCCGGTCGTAATCCGTGATCGGCTTGCCGTGGCTGGGCGCTTCGCTCAGGCGCACGTTGCGCGGCACAACCGACGAGAATACCTCGCCCGGAAAGTGCTTTTTTACCTCTTCGACCACCTGGATGGACAGGTTGGTGCGTCCGTCAAACATGGTCAGCAGCACGCCTTCCAGCGCGAGCGACGGATTCATGCTCTTTTTCACCATACGGACGGTTGTCATCAATTGGCTCAGGCCCTCCAGCGCGTAATATTCGCACTGCAGCGGCACCAGGAAGCTGTCCGCCGCGCAAAGACAGTTGAGCGTCAGCAGTCCCAGTGAGGGCGGGCAGTCAATGAAAATATAATCGTATTCTTCCCTGACACGATCGAGCACGCCCTTGAGACGGTTTTCCCGTCCCTCCATCATGATGAGGTCCAGCTCCGCACCTGCCAGGTTGACATTTGCGCCGATCAGGTCGACCCATTTGGTCGATACAATGGCGCTTTTCACATCCGGCTCATCCGCGACGATCAGATCATAGATCGAGGTCTTCAAAGAGCGCGGATCAACGCCGAAGCCGGACGTTGCGTTTCCCTGCGGGTCAAAGTCGCACAGCAGTACGCGCTTGCCACGCTCGAACAACGCAGCCGCAAGATTAATGGCCGTGGTCGTTTTGCCGACGCCGCCCTTTTGATTGGCGAACGCGATGATTTTACCCATAAGCGTTTTTCTCCTCGGCTTTCCCTTATTTTCTTACGGGTTTTATTATAGCACAACACCAATCAAAAGCAAAGAAAAAACAGCAATGTTTCACATGAAACAACCCAAGATTTTTGTTTCACGTGAAACACTGCCGTATCAATATCAAAATTAGTTGCAGCGGGCATGCGGAATGCAGATAGTAAGCGTCAGCCCGTCGTCGCTTTCCTGCTGCTCGACGGTCGCACCGATACCCGCGTCCACCATAACGCCGACCGCGCGGTTGAGCGTATTCAGGAAAAAGCGAACATCTTTAATCAGCCGGATCACCTTGCGCTCCTGTCCCGACGGCGTTTCCTTTTCCTTTAGCAGGGTATCGATATACTGTTCCGCGCGGCTGACGTTCAGATCATGCTCGATAATAAACTTGGTCGCGTTGATCCGATCCTCCTCCTGTTCCAGACGGAGCAGGCAGCGGGCATGCCGCTCGGTCAGGTTCGCGCTGCGGATCATCTCCATATTCTGCGGCGAAAGGCGGAGCAGGCGAAGCTTGTTCGCCACCGCCGACTGTGTTTTGCCAACCTTGCGCGCGGCTTCCTCCTGCGTCAAGCCGTATTGGTCGATCAGCCGCTTGAAACCGTTTGCTTCCTCAAAAAAGTCCAGGTCGCGCCGCTGCAGGTTTTCCACCAGCGCAATCGCGGAGGAATCCTGCGAATCCGCAGCGATTACCAGACAGGGTACTTCATTCAGTCCCGCCACGCGGGCCGCGCGCAGCCGGCGCTCTCCCGCGACCAGCTCATAGCCGCCGTTCGGTGCGCGCCGCACGGTCAGCGGATTGAGTACCCCATATTGACGGATGCTTTCCGCAAGCTGGGCAATCGCCTCAGGATCAAAATATTTACGCGGCTGGTTGGGGTTGCGCGCAATATCGCTCACGCGGATGCGACGCAATGTACGATCCTCTTTTCCTGTCACAAGTGTCAAAACCGACATCAAATTCATTACCTCCTTATGTCCTTTGGTAATAGATTACCATATTATTACATTTTGACAAGGAAAATCGACCGCAAAACTTTGCTTTTTCGACCGTTACCAGTCATTTCCTACCAGAAAACACACATTTCCGTGCATTTTCGGACAAAAAATAACCCTCTGTTATTTCTCAACAGAGGGTTTACATTTTGTAATTACAGGGGGTCGGTCTGTATTTTTTTGAAGCGGCGGGGGTAACGGTCGGGCGTATCCTCGAGCTTCTGCAGGCGGACCATCGTGCGCTCTACTCCGGCATGCGGCACGGTATAGTGCAGCAGCTCGGCGGCGGGCGCGCCGAGCACAGCGAACGCATGCGCAGCCGAACCGACCTCATCCATGCAGTCCGCGGCTTTCATGGCATAGAACGCGCCTCCCACTCTGACCATCGGCAGGGTCAGCTCGCACAGCACACGCAGCTCGGCAACCGCACGCGACACCGCAACATCGAACGCGGCGCGATGTGCTTTGGCGAACTCCTCCGCCCGCGCGTGGACAGCGGTGCAGTTGGACAGGCCGAGCGCCGAGATTGTCTCCTGCAGGAAATCGACACGCTTGCGCTGCGCGTCCAGCAGGGTAAACACCGTGTCCGGACAGAGGATGGCGAGCGGCACACCCGGGAAGCCCGCGCCCGTACCAACGTCCAGCACGGTCTGGCCAGCCGGCAGATGGGGCGCGAGCACCGCGCAGTCAAGGAAGTGCCGCGTCACGACCTCTGTGGGATCGGTCACTGCGGTCAAGTTCATCACCCGATTTTTTTCCAGCAGGAGGTCGGAAAAGCGTAGCAATTTTTCCACAGACTGTGGAGAAAAAGAGAGGGAAAGCTGCTTAAGTCCGTCCTCCAGCAGCATGCGTTCGTTCATGCGTTCCCTCCTTTCCACCGTGTTTCCATATAGATCATCAGCGCCGTGATATCCGCAGGCGAAACACCCGATATCCGCGCAGCCTGTCCGAAATTGAGCGGCTTGACCGCGTTCAGCTTTTGCCGCGCCTCCAGGCGGATCGAATCAATCGCGCTGTAATCCAGCTCAGGCGGCAGCGGACGGCTCTGCAACTTACGATACTGCTCCACGTCGCGCTCCTGACGGTCGATATAACCCGCGTATTTGATGCGGATCTCGACCTGCTCCCGAATGACCGCCGGCAGCGCCGGCCGGTCGGGATCAAACGGCGCAAGATCGGCATAACACAGCTCGGGGCGGCGCAGCAGGTCGATCAGCTTGCAGCCCGCCTTGAGCGGCGCGCTGTTCTTCCCCGCGAGAAAGCCGTTGAGCGCATCCGTCACCGGCACGCCCACCGACGCCACGCGGTTGATCTCCTGCTGTACCTGCTCATATTTGCGCCGCACGCGCGCGCCACGTTCCGGCGGGTTCAGCCCCACGCGCACGCCGATGGGTACCAGGCGTTCGTCTGCGTTGTCCTGCCGCAGCAGCAAACGATATTCCGAGCGCGAGGTCATCATCCGGTACGGCTCGTTCGTGCCGCGCGTCACCAGGTCGTCGATCAGCGTGCCGATATAGCCGTCCGCACGGTCAAGGATGAGCGGCTTCTCTCCCTTGAGGCACAGCGCGGCGTTGATGCCCGCGATCAAACCCTGCGCGGCGGCCTCCTCATAGCCGGAGGAGCCGCAGAACTGCCCCGCGCCATACAAACCTCTGATTTTTTTCGTTTCCAGCGTGGGACGCAATTCCAACGGATCGACGCAGTCATATTCAATAGCATAGGCCGGCCGCATGATCTCAGCATGCTCCAACCCCTTAACCGTATGCAGCATATTGCGCTGCACGTCGAACGGCATGGAGGAGGAAAAGCCCTGCACATAGATCTCCTCCGTCTCAAGCCCCATCGGCTCTAAAAAAAGCTGGTGGCGCGGCTTATCCGCGAAGCGGACGACCTTGTCCTCGATCGACGGACAGTAGCGCGGGCCGACCCCCTCGATCCTGCCGCCGTACAGCGGCGAGCGGTTCAGGTTCGCGCGGATGATCTCATGCGTCCTGCCGGTCGTATAGGTCAGGTAACAAACCGCCCGGTTTTCCGGCGGCTGTTCGGTATCGAACGAAAAGGGGATGATCTCCTCCTCCCCCCTCTGTAGTTCCAAGCCGGAAAGGTCGATCGAACGGCGATGGATGCGCGGCGGCGTACCGGTTTTGAAGCGCTGCAGCCGCAGGCCGAGCGCACGCAGCGACTCGGTCAGCGGGCCTGCCGCCGCCATTCCGTCTGGTCCGCTTTCCCGCGTATAGTCCCCGATAATGATGCGGCCGCCCAAAAAGGTGCCGGTTGCGATGATGACCGCCCTAACCGGATGGCACGCGCCGATCGCGGTCGTAACCGCGCTGACCGCGCCGTTTTCGGTTTCCACCGAAACGACTTCGTCCTGCATGAGCTGCAAGCCCTCCTGCTGTTCGAGCGCATGCTTCATATACGTTCTGTATTGCACGCGGTCAGCCTGCGCGCGCAGTGAATGTACCGCCGGCCCTTTCCCACGGTTGAGCATACGGTACTGAATGCAGGCCGCGTCGGCCGCGCGCGCCATCTCTCCACCCAGCGCGTCAATCTCGCGCACCAGATGTCCCTTTGCCGTGCCGCCGATCGCCGGATTGCAGGGCATATTGCCAACCGCGTCCAGGTTGATCGTAAAGCAGGCGGTCTTCATGCCAAGGCGCGCCGCGGCCAGCGCGGCTTCAATCCCCGCATGCCCCGCCCCGACCACGGCAACGTCGAACGGCTCAGACGAAAAAAGCATGACGCACAATCCTCCTTTTCTGACCGGATGGTCCTGTAAAATACAGCAAAGCGTCCGTATTTCTGTGTTTTATTTTGTACATAGCTGTTGATAACTCTGTGTAAACTTGGGATAACTTCTGCCAAATGTGGATTCTGTTAAATACATAATATTATTTTTATATTATAATATACAGATCGTATTCTCTTATAGAAAGCGGCAAACGCAAACAGGGCCGCTGCCTCAGCAGCGGCCCTGCATTTCCATCGGGCGGCCGGTTTATTTACCGACACAAAAATCGCTGAAGATGCGCGAGACGACAGCCTCGGTCACGGTTTCGCCGGTGATCTCGCCCAGCGCGGCGATCGCGCCCTCCGCGTCCATCACAACGGCGTCGGGCGTCATTCCGGACTGGGCGGCGTACAGCGCGGCCTCGCACCGCTCCGCAGCGCGGGCCAGCGCGGCGGCCTGGCGGGAATTGGTGATCAGCGCGCCGTCAAACGCGCCGTCGCCAAAGCCGACCGTTCTGGGGATCAGGTCGAGCAGCCGCTGCAGGCCCTCCCCCGTCTTAGCGGAAAGGGGTACGATATGCAGGAAATGCTTTTTCAGCAGCTTTTCCTCCAGCCGGCGCGGCAGGTCGTCCTTATTGACCACCGCGATCGCCCGATGCCCCGCGGAACGCGCGAGCACCAGCATATCCTCGTCACCCAGCGGGCGGGAGCCGTCGAACACCGCGAGGATCAGAGCAGACGCCGCAGCCTCCGCCATCGCGCGGTCGATGCCCGCCTGCTCGATGGGATCGTTCGTATCCCGCAGGCCAGCCGTATCGGTCACGCGCAGCAAAAGCTGGCCCACTTTGACGTTCTCCTCGATCAGGTCGCGCGTCGTGCCGGGAATATCGGTCACGATCGCACGCTCCCGTCCCAGCAGCGCGTTGAGCAGCGTGGACTTGCCCGCGTTCGGCCGCCCCAGGATCACACAGGGGATGCCCTCCCGCAAGATACGCCCGCGCTCATAGCTTTCCGCCATGCTGTACAGGCGGCTGGTCGTGCGGTGGAGCAGCGCGGCCGCGTCCTCGAACAGCACGGGGTCGATATCCTCGTCCGGAAAATCCACAACCGCGTGGAAATGCGCAACCATACCGATCAGCTCGTCCCGCATTTCCTGCACTGGCGAGCCGACCGCGCCCATGATCTGCGCGGCCGCATTTTGAGCGGCCTCGGCCGTGCGCGCGGTAATCAAGTCATGAACCGCTTCGGCCTCGGAAAGCCCCATTTTGCCGTTGAGGAAAGCTCGTCGGGTAAACTCGCCCGCTTCCGCCTGGCGGACGCCCTGCGCGAACAAAGCGTCCAGCCCGAGCTGCAGCACCGCAGTCGAACCATGGCACTGTAATTCGGCCATAGGCTCGCCGGTATAGGTGTGCGGCGCGTGCAGCGCGACCGCAAAGCAGCAGTCGACGACCTTGCCATTTTTATCCCGTAGCGTGCCGTAAACCAGCTTCTGCGAGGGAGCATCTACCAGGCTTTTCCCGTTTTTCGCATCAAAAACCGCGGCGGCCGCTTCAATCGCCCGTTCGCCCGATACCCGAATCAATCCGATCGGACCGCCCGCGGATGAAATGGCGGCAATGGTATCGTTCATCAATGCTATCCCCCAAGAAAATCAGTGATGCGGGCGATAGCTGCTGTCAGGCGCGATCACCACGCGGCGGCCGGGTTCGGTGCCGGTCGAATAGGTCGTCACGCCGTTGAAATCCTGCAGCGCGGCATGGATGATGCGGCGCTCGTAGGGGTTCATCGGCTCGAGCGTCATCGAGCGATGGGACTTGACGACTTTCATCGCCATTTTGCGCGCCAGGCGTTCCAGGCTTTCCATCCGCTTGACGCGATAGTTCTCGGTATCCACGGACAGGCGGACATGCTCGTCCAGCGCGTTGTTCAGCACCAGCGAGCCAAGGTACTGGATCGCGTCCAGCGTATCCCCGCGGCGGCCGATGACCGGACCCATATCCGGTCCGGAAATCTCAATGCGGAGCTGGTCGCATTCGACCTGCGGCAGAATGGTGACCTTGCCCTCCACACCCATTTTTTCCAGCAGGCCGGCGACGAAATCCGTCGCCAGAACCTCGGCCTTTTTCATGCATTCCTCGGAAACCGGAATCAGCTCGCGCTCCTTGGGAACGGACGGCGTGATGGGATGCTCCTCACGCGGGCGGCGCTCCCGACGCTCGCGGCGCGGACGGTCCCCGCGCTCGCGGCGTTCGCGGCGCGGCGGGCGCTCCACCTCCAGCTTTTCCGGCACGAAGTCTGCGGGTGCGGCCTTGACCAGACGGGGCGTATCGTCATCCGTGGTGATGGAGAGCTTTTCCGGCTTCTCTTCCTTTTTCTTTTCCACAGGGGTGTGGACAGGTTCGGCCGGCTTTACTGGCTCGTCCGGCGCCTCATAGGTCACGCGGACGCGGGCCGGCGTCGCGCCGATGCCCAAAAAGCCCTTTTTGCCATTATCCAGCACTTCTACCGAAACGTCGTCCCGATCGAGGCCGAGCTGCTTCAAAGCGGCCTGGATCGCGGCGTCGCGGGTCTCCCCGGTCGTTTCAATGAATTTCTGCATGGTTTATTTGTCCCCCTTTTTCTTTTTGGCTTCCAGGGACTGCTGCCGCTGCGCTTCCCGATTGGCGATGCGCTTGGCTTCCTTGGCGGCCTCGATGCGCGCGGCTTCCTCCGCCTCTTTCTTTTCACGCTTGCCGCGCAGGTACTTGGTCAGGATGATCTCCTGCACGCAGGAGAACACGTTGTTGAAAATCCAGTAGATGCCGATGGCGCCCGGCAGGATAAAGCCGAAATACAGCGACATCAGCGGCATCAGCAGGTTGAGCATCTTCATCTGGCCGGCGGCGGCGTTGCTCGGCATGTTCTGCATCTTCTGCATGACATAGCTGGACAGGAACGCGGTCGCACCCGACAGGATCGGGATGATCCAGATAAAGCCGGGATCGGTGATGGACGGCGTCTGCGCCAGGTTCAGGCCGAGGAAATGGAAATCGATATTGAGCAGTTCGCCCATACCGTCCGTGATTTTGGTGATGGCCTCAGGCCAGACGTTGCCTGCGCTCTGGAACATATCGCCCAGCTTCTCGGCAATTGTGATCTGGCCATAGTAGCCGGCAGTCGCGATATCCACGCCCACCTCGTTGGCCAGTTTAGCGATAACCTCGTCGCTGAAGCCCATCATGAACTTGAGCGGCTGCTGCACCGCGTAGTACAGGCCCATCATGATCGGCAGCGGGATGAACTGCGGCAGACAGCCCGACATAGGGTTAACGCCGTGCTTGTCATACAGCTTCTGCATCTCGTCGTTGAGCTTGACGCGGTTGTTGGCATACTTTTTCTGAAGCTGCTGCAGCTCCGCGTTGAGCGCGCTCATCGCAAGCATACTCTTTTTGCCCTTAATGGCAAGCGGTATGCAGATCAGCTTGACGAGCAGCGCGAACAGGATAACGGCAAGGCCGTACGACCCGACCGCCTTGAAGATTGCCAGCAGGATCAGGCCGAGTGGCCTGACGATAATAAGACCGAATGCTTCTCCCATTATAATCCTCCCGTAATCCGGCGGGGACGGCCGCCCCCGCCGGAAGGAAATTCAATTTTTCTCGCGCGCCGCAGCGCGCGGAGGATGGAAAACGGCCGCGCCGCCCCCTTTCCCCCTTACGGCACCGGATCGTATGGACCCCGTTTGGAAAACGGATGGCACCGCATGATCCGCTTGAAAGCCAGCCAGCCGCCCTTGAGCGCGCCGTATTTTTCGATCGCCTCGATCGCATACTGCGAGCAGGTCGGGATATAACGGCAGCAGGGCGGTCTGGCGGGCGAAATATGCCGGCGGTAAAAGCGGATCGCCGCCAGCATAAAGCGTTTCAAGACCGTGCTGCGGCGGACGGGTTCTCGCGGAGCGCCCGCAGCAGCGATTTTTCAATTTCCAAATAGGTCGCGCCCACCGCGCGGCTGCGCGCGACAAGCACGATGTCGATTCCCCTTGCAAATTCATTTTCATGCAAGCGGTAGGCTTCCCGAAACAGCCGCTTTACGCGGTTGCGCTGCACGGCCTTGCCCAGCTTTGCGCTGACCGTCAGGCCGAGCCGGTTGCGGCCCAGCTTGTTTTTGCGGCAGTACAGCACCAGATGCCTGCCCGCGGACGATGTGCCGCGGTGGTACAGCCGCCGGAATTCATGGTTTTCCTTTAAGGATATCGTATTTTTCATTTCTGAAACCCCTCGTTTTTCCGATGCCCCTGAAAAACGAACCTCTTTGCATCTAAGTACACTGCAAAGCCGGCGGACGCCCCTTTTTCCGCTCCGGCGGGCGCCGCCCAAACGATCTGCGCCGGTTTTCTGCTAAGAAAAAACGAACCGCTTACAGCATAAGCGGCTCGTTACGAACACTTCCGCGCCGCAGGCGCGATGAAAATAGAAAAGCAGGCTTTTTATCAAAACCTGCATGGAAGCTGTAGCTTCCAGCCAAGCTTACGCAGTGAGCTTAGCGCGGCCCTTCGCGCGGCGGCGGGCCAGCACCTTGCGGCCGTTCGACGTGCGCATGCGCTTGCGGAAACCATGCTCCTTGGAGCGCTGACGCTTCTTAGGCTGATACGTTCTCTTCATACTTCGAGCACCTCCCTGTTTGATGGATTTACGGATGGGCACCGGCATAGGTCCGGCGCATGACGCGGGCATATGCCGCTGCCTGTCCGCAGAATATGAGACAATAATTATTATCTTATAAAAAGCGCCGAATGTCAAGATTTTTTTATGTTTTCAGCCTCTTATCAACATCTTGGGGATTGGTAAAAAAACAGCACAATAATTGGGGTGGCAACAACGGCGAGAAGTTTGTTTTATCAACAATTTGCGTTGAATCCGCCGCCCGATTATGCTATTATAGAATTGTATTTATATCGACAGGAGGCGCCCCATGGCCAATAATATACTGGAAATGGCGCTCGAACGGCTGGAACCCAATTTTTCACCGTCCACCATTTCCGCCTGGTTTGACGATGTCACGGTTGTTTCTTTTGCGGACAACCGTTTGATTTTGCATTCCCCTGTACAATTCAAAAAGGAGATCATCGAGCAGCGGTTTATCGACCCGCTGCAGAACGTTCTGCAGGAGCTTCTCGGCGATCCGGTTTCGGTTGTGGTCGTGACCGGCGAATACACCGCGCCGACCGCCAGCTCCTCCCCTTACGACGATTATACTTTCGAGCGGTTCATCGTCGGCTCGTCGAACAAGTTCGCACACGCGGCCGCACTGTCGGTATCCCAGCATCCCGCTGCGGAAAACAACCCGCTTTTCATTTACGGCAACTCCGGTCTGGGCAAGACCCATTTGATGTACGCGATTGCAAACGTCATCCGCAAGACCCATCCGGAATTCCGCATCATCTACGTCAAGGGCGAGGACTTCACCAACGAGCTGATCACCGCCATCCAGGAGGGCAACGTACAGGCCTTCCGCAACAAATACCGCGTGGTAGACCTGCTGCTGCTGGACGACGTGCAGTTCATCGCTGGCAAGGAGCGCACGCAGGAGGAGTTTTTCCATACCTTCAACGCGCTGTACGAGGCGAAAAAGCAGATTGTCCTGACCTCCGACCGCCCTCCCAAGGAGATCAACACTCTGGAAGACCGCATGAAGACCCGATTCGAGTGGGGCCTGCTGGCCGATATCCAGCCGCCGGACTTTGAAACGCGCATCGCCATTATCCGCGACAAGGCCGGCAAGATGGGCGTGGCTCTGCCGGACAATGTTTCCACCTACATCGCGGAAAACATCCAGGCAAACATCAGGCAGCTTGAGGGCGCAGTCAAAAAAATCAAGGCCATGCACGAGCTGATGGACGAAGCGATCACCATTGAGCTGGCTGAAAACGCGATCGACGCGCTGCGCACGGAAAACCCCGGCCTTAACCCCACACCCGAGCGCATCATGGAAGCGGTCGCCAATTATTTTTACATACCGGTCGAGCAGATGATCTCGCAGAACCGCTCCAAGGACGTCGCCTATCCCCGCCAGATGGCCATGTACATGATCCGGCAGGAACTGGAATATTCCTTCCCCGATATCGCTAAAATATTCAAGCGCGACCATACCACGGTCATGCACGCCTGCAACAAAATCGAGGAGGAACGAAAAAATTCCCGCGAAACCGAGGACGTCATCAAAAAGCTGCACAACAACATCCGCGGGGAATAGGATTTTCCACAATTCCCTGTGGATTGCACAGCCTAAGCCCTGTGGAAAAAAATGCGGCCCCCGCCGACTGTGGACGACAAAAAAACAATCCACAGCCTGCTGTGTACGTCATTTCCCGCGGGAAATCTCGCTGTACACCGTTTTTCCCCAATTTCCCCAGCCTCTACTACGACGATAAAAACCTATCTTGTTTTTTTGTTAGATTTCCGAAAAGAAAGAAGAATGCCCAATGAAATTCTCCTGTGAAAAAGAAACCCTGCTCAGCCTGATCGGCACCGCCTCCCGCGCGGTCACGGGAAAAAGCGCCATGCCGCTGCTGGAAGGACTGCTGATTGACACCGCGCCCAATTCGCTCACCCTGACCGGCTACGACCTGTCCATGGGGATCCGCACCACGGCCGAGGCCGACGTGATCGAATCCGGAAGCATCGTCCTCAACGCGCGCCTGTTTTACGATATCGTGCGCAAGCTGCCGCAGGACACAGTTTACTTGGAAACCGACGACAAGCTGCTGACCACCATCAAATGCGGCCGCGCGGTGTTCAACCTGATTGCGACTGAGGCGGACGAATATCCCGCGCTGGCCGAGGTGTCGAGCGAAACCGGCTTTTCTCTTCCCCAGTCCATGCTCAAAAGCATGATCGCACAGACCATCTTTTCGGTTTCGGATAACGAATCCAAGCCCATCCATACCGGATGCCTGTTCGAGCTGGAGGGCAGCCGCCTGAACGTGGTCGCGGTGGACGGGTACCGCCTTTCCGTGCGCCGCGAAACTGTGGAGGGCATTTCCGGGGACATGAAATTCGTCGTACCCGGCTCCTCCCTGCGCGAAATTGAGCGCATCCTCACCGAAGAGGAGGGGGATGTCGAGATCTTTCCGGACCGGAAAAACATCCTGTTCCGCATCGGCGGCACCACGCTCATCACCCGCCTGATCGACGGCGAATTCCTCAACTACCGCGCCGCGATACCGGCCGAGTTCGAGCATGTGGTCAAGGCCGACCGGCATGAGCTGATCACCTGTATCGAGCGCGTGTCCCTGATCGTCTCCGAAAAGCTGAAAAATCCGGTGCGCTTCCACTTTGACGGCTCTTATGTGCAGATGTCGTGCATCACCGCGGTCGGCAAGAGCTATGACGAATGCGCGTTCGACGGGACGATCGACGAGCTGGAAATCGGCTTCAATAACCGCTATGTGCTGGACGCGCTGCGCGCCGCGGGAGACGACACCGTGCTGCTACAGCTCAAAGGCCCGCTCAATCCGGTCGTCGTTTCCCCGCTGGAGGGGGACAAGTACACCTACCTTGTGCTGCCGGTGAGGCTGAAGGCCAATGACTGAAATCAGGATTGACACGGAATACATCAAGCTGGACGCGCTGCTCAAATTCGCGAACCTGACCGCCTCCGGCGGGGAAGCCAAGCTCCGCATCGCGTCCGGCGAGGTACAGGTGAATGGGCAGCCCTGCACCATGCGCGGGAAAAAGCTGCGATCGGGCGATACGGTGACGCTGAACGGCGAAACCGTTGCGATACGGAACGAAGAGGAGGGGACAGGCAATGGAGATCAACTATAACCAGGATGAAGCGCTGCTCCGCCGGTTCTATGAAAAAATTTATCCGTCGCTGCCGCTTTACCGGACGCGCAGACGGTCCTCGCTGCTCAAAGCAGGGATTATGGTGCTGGTGCTGGTGCTTGCCTATCTGCCGACCCGATTCGTGCTGTTCCTGGTCGGCATTGCGGCGGTGCTGTTCTGGTGGCTGCGCAACACGTTCGGCGGCATGAACGGCAGGAGGGTGGACAAGATCCTTAAATACTATCGGGAAGAATTCGGCAAGGAAAGCGTCCCCTGCACGGTCTGCTGCAGCGATAAGGAGGTCACGGTCGGCAACGACGGCCTGGTCCGCGACTATTTTCTGCCTTATGACGAGATTACGGGCGCAGTATACGACAGCGAGATCTTCTGCTTTACGACCAAGGACAACGCCTATTATTTCCCGCTTTCCGCCATTCCGGACGGTAAGGACGCGCTGCTCGGCCTGCTGAAGAGGAAAAACCCGTCCATCCAGGTGAGCGCGCTTTGAACGTTCACACGCTTGCGCTGGAAAATTTCCGCAATTATGAAAAGGCGCGCTTCGCTTTCGACCCGTCGGTCAACCTGGTCTGCGGCGAGAACGGGCAGGGCAAGACCAACCTGCTCGAAGCGGTGGCGGTCTGCTCGACCATGCGTCTGTTTCGCACGGCGCAGAAAAAAGAGGGCCTGCGCTTTGAGGCCGACCATGCGTTCATCCGCGCGGATTTTGCGGCGCACGATCGGGATTTTACCGTAGAGCTGCGCCTTTCGCGCGCCAAAAGCATGGAAATCTACAAAAACGGAGTGCGGCAGAAGCGCCAGGCGGATATGCAGGGGCTTTTGAAAACCGTTTTATTTTGTCCGGAGGATTTGATGCTGGTGCGCGCGGGCGCGGGCGCGCGGCGGCGCTTCCTGGATGTGGCGCTGTGCCAGCTTCGGCCCAATTACGCGCGTTATCTGGAGGAATACAACCGCCTGCACGACCACAAGACGCGCATCCTGCGCGACAGCGAGGAAAAACCCACCCTGCTGAACCTGTGGGAGGATTTCTCCCTCCGCATGGCGTACTTCGGCGCGCGGATCATCCGCTACCGCGCGTACTACTGCCGCAGGCTGCTGGAAGCGGCGGCGGCCGTCTACGCCGATATCGCGCCGCAGGAGGCGCTTTCCGGCGCGTATCAGACGGTTTCCTCGGTCACCGACCCGTTCGCGGACGCAAAGCAGATCGAGCAGCAGCTTGCCGCGCATGTTTACGCCCACCGATCCGCGGAGCTGGCGGCGAAAAGCTGCCTGTCCGGTCCGCATAAGGACGACCTGACGCTCCTGCTGAACGGCCGCAGCGCGGCCGCGTTTGGCTCGCAGGGGCAGGTGCGGACGTGTACGCTTTCCCTCAAACTCGCCGAGCGCGAGCTGTTCTTTCAGGAGGATGGGGAGTACCCCGTACTCCTGCTCGACGACGTGCTTTCCGAGCTGGACCGCCGGCGGCAGGATTTTGTCCTCAACCGCATCGCGGACGGACAGGTGATGATTACCTGCTGCGAGGACGGGATATCGGACAAGCTGCGCGCCGGCGCGGTTTTCCATATAAAAAACGGTAAAATTATTTGACCTTTTCGCGCTTTTCAGTACACAAATGAAGAAAAAAGTGGTATAATCTATAATAGAATGCCACGTTGGGGCAGGGCCGGTGGCGCATGCCAGGCACGGCGGGAGAAAACGCCGGCCGATGCATGCTCCATTGTGTTTTCTTCTGCCCATTTTTCGTGAAAACAGGGGTTTTTTATGTATCTGCATTTGGGACAGGATTATATCGTTCCCCTGCAGACCGTGGTGGCGGTGTTCGATATGGATACGGCGACCGCGTCCAAACGGACGCGTGGGCTGCTCTCCCGCATGCAGGAGGAGGGGCGTATCATCGAGCTGTACGAGGACCTGCCGCGCGCGGCCGTGCTGTGCGAGAACGCGCTGGGCGAAACGCTTTACCTGACCCAGCTTTCGCCGCAGGCGCTGCAAAGGCGCGCGGAAAAGGGGTATGCCGTATAACGCCGCGCATGAAGGAAGTATGTTACCGCAATTTCTCGAAAGGAAATCTGGAAATATGAGTGAAGAATTGGAAATTAAGGACGAGGTACTCGACCTGAAGGTGACCGACGCCTATGACGAGAGCCAGATCCAGGTGCTCGAGGGGCTGGAAGCGGTCCGCAAGCGGCCGGGCATGTACATCGGCTCGACCTCCGCGCGCGGCCTGCACCATCTGGTTTACGAGATCGTGGACAACTCGATCGACGAGGCGTTGGCGGGCTACTGCACCCATATCGAGGTCACGATCGAAAAGGGCGACATCATCCGTGTGGCGGATAACGGCCGCGGCATCCCCTGCGGTATCCATCCGCAGATGGGCATTCCCACGCTCGAGGTCGTGCTGACCGTGCTGCACGCGGGCGGCAAGTTTGACGGTTCGGGCTACAAGGTGTCCGGCGGCCTGCACGGCGTGGGCTCGTCGGTCGTCAACGCGCTGTCCGACTGGATGGAGGCCGAGGTGCGCGACGGGCATACCAGGCACTATATGCGCTTTGAGCGCGGCGTGACGGCCGTTAAAATGCGCGATACGCCCTGCGAGAGCGAAACCGGCACCACCATCCGCTTCCATGCCGATCCGGAGATCTTCGAGACGACCGAATTTGATTACGACGTGCTGGAAAAGCGCCTGCGCGAGCAGGCGTTCCTCAACGCGGGCCTCAAGATCACCCTGCGGGATGAGCGCGACGACGAGCCGGTGGAGGATGTGATGCACTACGAGGGCGGCATCCGCCAGTTTGTCGAGCATCTCAACCGCACCAAGACCCCTCTGCACGAGCAGGTTATTTATATGGAGGGCAGCCGCGATACCTCGATGGCCGAGGTCGCGATGCAGTATACGGACAGCTATAACGAGTTGATCCTTTCCTTTGCCAATAACATCAACACCACTGAGGGCGGCACGCATGAAACCGGCTTCAAGGCTGCGCTTACCCGCGTGCTTAACGATTACGGCAGGAAATATAAGCTGCTCAAGGACGACGAATCCTTCAAGGGCGAGGACGCGCGCGAGGGACTGACCGCGATTATCTCGGTCAAGCTGCAGGAGGCGCAGTTCGAGGGCCAGACCAAGACCAAGCTGGGCAACAGCGATATGCGCGCGCTGGTAGACACCATGGTGTCCGACAAGCTGATGACCTTTTTCGAGGAAAATCCGCAGGTCGCGCGCACCATCATCGAAAAGGCGCAGACCGCCGCGCGCGCCCGTGAGGCGGCCAAAAAGGCGCGCGAGCTGACGCGCCGCAAATCCGCGCTGGACTCGGCCTCCCTGCCGGGCAAGCTGGCGGACTGCATCGAAAAGGACCCCACCTATACCGAAATCTACATCGTGGAGGGTGACTCCGCGGGCGGCTCGGCCAAGGAGGGCCGCGACCGACGGCACCAGGCTATCCTGCCGCTGTGGGGCAAGATGCTGAACGTGGAAAAGGCGCGCCTGGACCGCGTATACGGCAACGACAAGCTCACCCCGATGATCACCGCGTTCGGCGCGGGCTTTGGCGATGATTTCGACCTGTCCAAGCTGCGCTACGGCAAGATTATCCTCATGGCTGATGCCGACGTGGACGGCTCGCACATCCGCACCCTGCTGTTGACCTTCTTCTTCCGCTTCATGCGGCCGCTGATCGAGCACGGGCATGTGTATATCGCCCAGCCGCCGCTGTTTAAGAACGAAAAGGGCAAGGATGTGCGTTATACCTATACGGAGGAGCAGCAGCGCACCTGTATTGCCGAGATGGGCGACAATGTGCGCGTGCAGCGCTACAAAGGTCTGGGCGAGATGGATCCTGAGCAGCTTTGGGAAACCACCATGGATCCGGCAAACCGCACGCTGCTGCAGGTGACGATGGACGACGCGGCCGCCGCGGACGAGACGTTCGCGCTGCTGATGGGCGAAAAGGTCGAGCCGCGCCGCGAATTTATCGAGAAAAACGCGAAATACGTAATGAATCTGGACGTATGATGCGGTTTTCGGCAGGCTGTACCGTATCAGGCCGGCCGGTCAATAACGCCAACATTTTCGGAGGCATAGAATGAGTCAAGAATACGAACAGCAGAAAATTTTACAGGTGGACCTGGAAAAGGAGATGCGCAAGAGCTATATCGATTACGCGATGAGCGTGATCGTCGGCCGCGCGCTGCCCGACGTGCGCGACGGCCTCAAGCCGGTCCACCGCCGCATCCTGTACGCGATGTATGAGGACGGCCTGACCTCGGACAAGCCCTACCGCAAGTCCGCGACCACGGTCGGTAACGTGCTCGGCCGCTATCATCCGCACGGCGACGCTTCGGTATACGACGCGCTGGTGCGCCTGGCGCAGCCGTTTTCCCTGCACTATCCGCTGATCGATGGCCACGGCAACTTTGGCTCGGTGGACGGCGACCCCCCGGCGGCCTACCGTTACACCGAAGCCCGCATGGCCAGGATCGCCAATCATATGCTGGCGGATATTAAGAAAAACACAGTGGATTTCGGCCCGAACTTCGACGAGGAGCGGCAGGAGCCGCTCGTGCTCCCCTCCCGTTTCCCCAACCTTCTGGTAAACGGCTCGTCGGGCATCGCGGTCGGCATGGCGACCAACATCCCGCCGCATAACCTGACCGAGGTGATCGACGGCATCTGCTATGTGATCGACCATCCGGAGGCCGAGCTGGACGAGATCTGTCAGTTCATCAAAGGGCCGGACTTCCCGACCGGCGGCGTCATCATGGGCCGCAGCGGCATCCGCGCGGCGTATGCCACCGGCCGCGGCAAGATCAAGGTGCGCGCCAAGGCCGAGATTGTCGAGCTGGCGAACGGCCGCAGCCAGATCCAGATCACCGAGATCCCGTACATGGTCAACAAGGCGCGCCTGGTTGAAGCGATGGCTAACCTGGTCAAGGACAAGCGCGTGGACGGCATCACCAATATTCAGGACCATTCCTCGCGCGAGGGCATGCAGATCGTGGTGGATATCCGCCGCGACGCCAACGCGCAGGTCATTCTCAACCAGCTTTTCACCTATACCCAGCTTGAGGATACCATTTCGATGATCCATATCGCTCTTGTGCCGACTGGCGCGGCGGGCAAGCTGCAGCCGCGCGTGCTCACGCTGCGGCAGATCATCGACCAGTATGTCGCGTTCCAGAAGGACGTGGTCGAGCGCCGCACGCGCTTTGATCTCAAAAAGGCGCAGGACCGCGCGCATATCCTCGAGGGCCTAAAGGTCGCGACCGATAACATCGACCGCATCATTCAGATCATCCGCGCTTCCAAAAACGAGGCCGAGGCCAAGGAAAACCTGATGGCCGAGCCGTTCTGGATCGACCAGATCGCCTTGCTCGGCATCGTGGACGGATCGGAGCATTTTGAGTTCCATCTGGACGAGCCGCAGGCACAGGCGATCGTGGACATGCGTCTGGGCCGTCTGTCCGGCTTGGAGCAGGAGAAAATCAATGATGAGTACAAAGAGCTGGAGGGGCGCATCGCCTCGTTTGAGGAGGTCCTGTCGTGCGACGCGAACATCCTCGCGGTGGTCAAGGACGAGCTGCAGGAGATCAAGCAAAAGTACGGCGACGAGCGCCATACCGAGATCGCCAACGTCGCGGACGAGATCGACATTGAGGACCTGATCGAGCAGCAGGACTGCGCATATACGCTGACCCATTTCGGCTATATCAAGCGCCAGCCGACCTCGGTTTACCGCGCGCAGCGGCGCGGCGGGCGCGGCGTTTCCGCGATGAGTACGCGCGAGGAGGACTTTGCCAAGGATATTTTCACCGCCTCGACGCATGACACCATCCTGTTCTTCTCCGACCGCGGCAAGGTGTACAAGCTTAAGGGCTACCAGATACCCGAGACCGGCCGCTCGGCCAAGGGCATGAATATCGTCAACCTGCTGGAATTGGAAAACGACGAAAAAATCACCGCCATGTTCCCCATCAAGGAATTTGCGGATGATAAATTCCTGTTCTTCGTCACCCGTCAGGGCGTCGCCAAGCGCGTGGTGCTGAGCGACTTGCAGAACATCCGGCGCGCGGGCCTGCGCGCCCTGAACCTGAACGAGGACGACGCGCTGGTCGATGTGCGCCTGACCGACGGGGAGCAGAATATCCTGATCGCCACGCATGAGGGCCGCGCGATCTGTTTTGACGAGACCGAGGTCCGTGCGATGGGCCGCACCGCGACCGGCGTGCGCGGCATCCGGCTGAACGAGGGCGACTATGTGGTAGGCGCGGCGCGCGCCAGAAAGGGCGCGTATGTGCTTTCTATCACGGAAAACGGCTACGGCAAGCGCACGCCGGTGGAGGACTTTACCATCCACCACCGCGGCGGCGGCGGAATGACGCTGCATAATCTGACCGCCAAAACCGGCCTTGTGGCGGGCATCGCGGTCGTGGATAATGAAAACGACGTGATGATTATAACGGACGACGGCGTAATTATCCGCACCGGCTGCGAGGAGATCCGCGAGTGCGGACGTGGCAGCCAGGGCGTTATTGTGATGCGCACAGGCGAGGACGTCAAGGTGATCTCGATTGCGCGCACGGATAAGGAGGAAGAGGAAGCTTCCGAGGAAGAAACGCAGGCGTAAGCTTTTTGCCGCCCCATTAGGGGCGGCTTTTCCTTTATTCGGAAAGCGAGAAAATTGTCCACATCCTTGTGGACAATTTTTATAAGCAGGCCGTCTGCTCTCCTTTTGGTAAATAAAAAAAGACCGTCTTTCCGAAGAAAAACGGTCTTTCTGTATCCTTTTTTGAAAAAACGTAACGGATTACTCTGCGGTGTAGGGCAGCAGAGCAATGTGACGGGCGCGCTTGATCGCCTCGGTCAGCTGGCGCTGGTGATGCGCGCAGGTGCCGGTCATACGGCGGGGCAGGATCTTGCCGCGCTCGGACATATACTTACGCAGCTTGCCGGCATCCTTATAATCAACGTGCTCGATTTTATCAACACAGAAAGCGCAAACCTTGCGGCGGCGACGGCCGCGCTGCGGGCGCTCTGCACGCTCCGGACGGGGCGTGAATTCCTTTTTGGTTTCTTCCATTGTCGCGTAACCTCCTCTTTGTTAGAATGGGACATCGCCGTCGTCGTCGGCCAGCTCCTGAAAATCCGAATCGCCCGCGGGCAGATCGAATGCGGGAGCAACCTGGGACGCGGCAGGCTCGGGCCGCATCTGCGATCCGTTATCATAGCCGTAACCGCCGCCTGCGTAGCCGCCGTTTGCTTCACGGGACTTTTTGGTTTCGCCGAAGGAAACCTCGTCGCAGTTGACCTCAATGGCCGTGCGGTTGTTGCCGTTCTGGTCCTGCCACTGGCGGGACTGGATGCGGCCGACTACGATCGCCATGACGCCTTTCGCAAACCACTGTGCAACGAATTCCGCCTGACGGCCCCATGCGACACAGTCGATGAAGTCGGTCTGACGTTCGCCGTTCGGGCCCTTGCGGTCGCGGTCGATCGCAAGGCGGAACGAACACACAGCCATATTGCTCTGGGTATGGCGCAACTCGGGATCGCGGGTCAAACGACCCATCAGAATCGCCTTGTTGAGCATTTCAGTTCACCGCCTTAGTCGTCCAGGCAGACGATGATGGAACGCATGATACCGTCCGTGATCTTGTAGATACGGTCCAGTTCAGCCGGAAAAGCGGGAGCGGACTCAAAACGGATCAGGGTGTAAACGCCCTCGGTCTGGTCCTCGATCGGGTACGCCAGACGGCGCTTGCCCCAGTCTTCCACTTCCACGTTCGTGCCGTTTGCCTCGACGAGAGACTTGAACTTGTCCGCAACAGCGGTAGCCGCTGCTTCTTCCAGCGTGGGGTTGACAATGAAGATCGTCTCGTACTTGCCAGAAATCTTTGCCATTTTCTTAGCACCTCCTTTTGGACTTTTGGCCCACATCCAATGATGTGAGCAAGGATACCTTACTATTATATCGAACAGGGAGAAAAAGTCAAGTAAAATCAAGAAAAAAACATTGACGAAACCGCAGAATCATGGTATACTAACAAGGCTGACAAGTTGAAATGCTTGCGTGGCTCAGTTGGTAGAGCAGCGCATTCGTAATGCGCAGGTCGCCGGTTCGAGTCCGGCCGCAAGCTCCAAAAACCCGTTATTTCCAAAGAAATAACGGGTTTTTTACTCTTTTCCAATAAGCTTTCTGAATACCTGACAGTGTCTCCTCGGGTTCCGATAATGCTTCTGCTGTTGGCAATTATGGAGCTTGTATGGTAAAATTATAATAGAGCAGAAAAAGAAACGGGAACAAAGGGTGCTTCTGATAGGTAGGGATAATATGCAGTATATCAGTCATTACCAGTCTCCCCTGGGGGAGATTTTGCTGGCCGCAGATGAGCTCGGCCTAACCGGATTATGGTTTGCGGGGCAAAAATATTTTGCGTTTTATCTGGACAAAGAGCGTGAGGAAAAGGAGATTCCGGTATTCGAACAAGCTAAAAAATGGCTTGCTATTTATTTCTCGGGGAAAGAGCCGGATTTCAAAATCCCGCTCCATTTTATCGGCACGGATTTTCAAAATGAGGTATGGGAAATCCTTTCCTCTATCCCTTATGGACAGACCACGACATATGGGGAGATCGCAAAGCAGCTCGCGGCCAGGCGCGGTTTGGAACGTATGTCTGCCCAAGCGGTGGGCGGAGCCGTTGGGCGAAATGAGATATCCATTATCGTCCCCTGCCATCGCGTTGTTGGAGCAAACGGCAGCTTAACGGGATATGCCGGCGGCATTGATAAAAAAATTGCCCTTCTCCAATTGGAGGGCGCCCTGAAGAAAGAGTATTTTGTGCCAAAACACAGTACGGCGCCTTAAAAGAAAATATAAGCGTCTTTCTGCATCATTCCTTTTCAAAGCGGAAACCGCGCCTCCCTTTTGTGGGCGGGCGCGGTTTTTTTATCGCGAAATCCGTATGCCTGCCCTTGCTTTGCTGAACGCCCCAACATATCAAAAAATATAGGCGGCGGGATTGACCACCAGAGGTCAAAAGGACAGGGATTTTAACGATATCATGACCGGACTGTGGTATGGCATGCGGCGGGGATGGGGAGTTATCCATAGGTATGGGAAAAATCAGAAAAAGGAGAGAAAAAATGCAGGAATTTTTTGACAAGGCAAATTTGCTGTGGGGCGCAGTGATCGCGGTTCTGACGTGGATATTTGGGGAATACTGGTTTGTGTTCCTTCTGTTCCTGGCGCTCAATGTGATCGACTGCATATACGGGTATGCAAAATCAAGGGCAACCCAAACGCTGTCGAGCGAGAAAGGGGCGCGCGGCGTTTTGAAAAAGGTCAGCTATTGGGTGATTATCGCAATTGCGTTCTCGGTATCGGGCTTCCTGATTTCACTGGGGGCGCAGCTTGGAGTTGATTTGGGCTTTCTGCAGCTTTTGGGCTGGTTTGTACTGGCGGTGTATATCATCAATGAACTGACCTCCATTGTGGAAAATATGGTGGCGCTGGGCATCGACGTACCGGAAATATTCGTCAAGGGACTGAACGCAGTGCGGACGGTTGTAAATGATGCGGGCGATCGGGTGATTCCGAAGGACAGCGGGGAAGAAAAGTAAAAAAAACGACAGAGTAGGATGTTTTTTTCAGGGGTAGACGGTGCCATCTTGCGCTTTGTGTACTGGCATGATAGAATAAGGACAAATCCTTATAAAGAAAGCGGGGATATGATCAATGGATAGACAAATACTGGAGTATGTTACCGCCAAAACGCATGAACTGATGCAGGCGCCAACCTGCAGCAGCGAAACAAAAGCCGCTGCGCAAGCCTGGCTGTCTGCGGTCGGTACGGCTGCGGAAAAGGAGCAGACAGGCAAGTATGTTGAGGAGCTGGAAGCGGATATCATGCCGATCGATAACCTGATTGGATTTGCAGGGTCGGAACAAGGCGCGGCGTATTTCGGCGCGGATACTGCGGCCGGTATTGTGGCTCATGCCAAAGAGATAAAGGCGGCAGGAGCACAATATTGTGATTGCCCCGCGTGCGCGATTGTAGCGGACATCCTTGCGAAAAAGGAAGATATTTTAAAATAAGCGTTAATCGTTGGAAAAAAGCCGGAGAAAATCTCCGGCTTTTTTATTTTCCCGCGCTTTTTTGTGTACTGGCGCGTAGTCGTTCATCTTTCCACAGCCCCACCTGCGACAGCCCATAGATACAGGCTTGCAACACTGCAAAAGGGGCTGAACCGGCGGCGGTATTTCTCAAACAAACGGCGGTCGATCTTTCTGTGATGGTACACCATGCACAGCCCGCGCTGGATTGCTAGATCATCAAAGCTGAATACATCCGGTCGCTCCATACAGAACAGAAGGATCATTTCCGCGGTCCATGCGCCGATCCCCCTGAGGGAAGAAAGCGCGGCGACCGCCTCCGCATCCGACATATGCCAGACCTGTTCCAGATCAAACGCGCCATTTTGGACCTTGCGGGCAAAATCGAGGATATATTCCGCCTTGCGGAACCGGCGGATATGACGGTTTTCGCGTCAACTGTGCCGAGCGCTTCCCGCATCCGGTTCCAGATGGTAGTCTGGGCTTTGGTGGATATCTGCTGCCCGACAATGTGGTGGACAACTGCGGAAAACAGGTCGGGGTCGGTCTCACGGCGGATCGGACCGATTTGATCGATCAACGCGCCCAATCGGGCGTCTTTCTTTTTTAGATAATCCGTTTCCGCTTTGCCATATTGAAAATACAAGTGGCAGACACCTCATTTGCAGCAGGATCGTGCGGTTTACATATTGGTTCTATCATATTGCAGGATGGAAAACAAGGATAATGGATAGGTGGGGGAAGGACCGTCAATATGGCAATACCCTTTTTTAGTAGGATTTAACTATAGGTAGTTAAAGGATGTATAACAAGAAATAAGAATCTGATTTGTATAATGCTACAAAAAAACAGGTTATATGGGAAAAAACTTGCATATTCAATATATATAAATTAAAATATAATCAAATAATATCATATTACAATCAATAATACATAATAAAACGTATTTTTAATGGAATAATCTAAAATAATATATTTGGTTGCAAAAAATATTATATATAAAGAATAATAGAAAGGAAAGGATAAAAATGAGTGATAAAATAAAAATTGATCTTATATTTCAGGTTAGTATTTGCGTGAATGATATGGAAGCGGTAATGAAAAATTTTCGTGAACTATTTGATATAGATGAATCAACTTTGATTAAAAGATGTACAAAAGATTTTTATGACCGTGGTGAATTCGATGGGGCTAGATATCTTGGGAAGCACTGTGAATTTTATATAAAGTATTATCGGTTTGATTTGGGTGGAATCGACTTTGAAATCATTGAACCGTTGGATAAGAACTTAGGAAACCCATATTCAGATTTTCTGATCCAGAATGGTGGAAAGAATGGAATTCATCATATCGCATGTAAAATCCATGACAGGACGGTATTTATTCAAAAAATGGAACAAATGGGAATCCCACCGCTGACCTGTGGTACGATGGGCGCACCCATGCCGAATGGAGAAAAGAAAGATTTTTATTTTTACGATTTACGCGATCTGCTTGGAATTATTATTGAGGCCGGAAATATTGTTGTTGGTCCATTGGCCAACCATCCCCTTGCAGGAAATCCAGAAGGATATGTCGGAAACTGACGATAGGAGGATATAGATGACATATATGGATAGTAACAGGAAGCGAGTAGGGATTTGCGAATGGGTATTACCTTTTGTTGGTGTAGAGGCAATAGAATGTGCAGCCCGTATCGGCTTCGATTGCATACAAATTGCAGAGAGGGGAGGATCGGAGGCCGGTTATCCATTATCAGATCAACGAATTCAGGATGAATACCGCCGGGCAATCGATCATACAGGGCTACAAATCCATTCACTACATTTATGGACATTATGCAGGCAGGCCTGTATGATTCATCCCTTGGATAGTGCATGTGGAAGAGTTGGTTTGGAAAGCATATGTGAAGCTGTCAAGGCATGCTACGCACTGGAGATCCCACGTTTGATGCTTACATCCGGCTTCATGTGCCAGATAAAAAATGAAAGGGATTTTGTTCAGTTTTCTGAATCATTGCGCGCGGCGTGCGAAATTGCAGGGGAAAAGGATATTACGGTCGTATTTGAAAGCGCATTAGATGTTTGGGAAATCAAACGGATGTGTGATATAGTCGGCCCTTCCTTACGAATATGCTATGATATTTTTAATCCCATCCGATTCCATACCGCTGATCCCCGAGAGGAAATCAAACAGATCGGGTTAAATAAAATCGATCATTTTCACCTGAAGGATGGACCAGATAATTGTATCGGATGCACCCTGCTCGGGCAGGGCTGCGGACATTTTGATGAAGTTATGAACATCATTCAAACGCTTGGCTATCAGGGAAGCTACATTACGGAAAATTACTATACAGCTTCCCCGCTCTCCGAGCAAGATAACTTTGACGCACTTGCCCATATGGATTTGAAAACCATCCACAGAGCACTGCAACAACAGGTGCTATGACAAAAACAATCTTACACAGACGATATATGATGGCTTCATTGGATGTGATAGTGCTTTTATTTCAGGGTCTGCTGTTCTGGCTTGGCGGATATGTGCTTGTATTTCCAGCTTTTATTGGATATGGATTGCTTTCAATAGTATTTGGTATCATACCATATAAAAGCAGGCGACTGCTTTGAAGTGGCATGATGTTAGGCTGGAAACCGGTTTGTATTTTCAGAAACCGGCAGCTCCTCTGGAAAGAAAAAACAGATTGTCAGAAAAAGGATGTATCAGGCAAAAGATAATTGACATTACTTTCTTGTACTGTTAATATAAACATATACAGGATTTTAGACTTTTTTTGTCATTTTAAAGGGAAATAATAATAAAATAGAGGGGCTCATTATGAACATAGAAAAGCGGCGACAGGATATTATTCATTATTTAATGAAAAATGGTATTGTTTCCGTCAATCATTTGATCGAAATAATGAAAGAGTCTCCAGCAACAATCCGAAGAGACTTAACTTTTTTAGAGGAAAACGGATATATCAGCAGAAGCCGTGGCTATGCGAAATATATCCAGCCTGATATTGTCCACCAGATCAGGATAACGGATGGGCAGGTAGCGGTTGCCCGGGAAGCAGCAAAACTGATACCGGCAAATTCGACGATCTTTTTGGACTCCGGCGCTTCTGCTCTGGCATTGGCGCAGCAAATAACGAATCGTGATGATATTACGGTGATTACTAATTCACTGACCGCTGCTAATGTTTTGGCGGCAACCAACGTTACGACTTATGTGATCGGCGGATATCTGGAGGGAAGGCAGGAAGCTCTGGTTGGTCCGGAGGCGGAAAAATATATTCGTACAATGAAATTCCCTATTTTGTTTTTAACAACCACAGGTGTGCGGGGAACACAGGGGCTGGCTTGTGTTACACCGTTCCAAGCAAACCTGAAGAGTGCGTTGATTGAAGCTTCGGAAAAAGTTGTTGTACTCGCCGACGCAAAAAAGTTTGAAAAGGATTCGCTTCGTGTATTTGCAGACTTCAAAAATTTAGATATTATTATTGTGGATCAGCCCATCAGGAATCAGGCGCAGTTGATGGCCTTGGAAAAGAATCAGGTGGAATTGATTATAGCGGAACAATGAATACATATAGCTTTATGCTTTTGCAGTATAGGTTTTGAATAGAATCACAATAAAAAACTGGTTTGGGAACTATGTCCCAAACCAGTTTTTTATTGAAAGGTTAAGGCTGCAGGAGTATTTTTATGCCCTCACGGTTGCGCATCATATGGATGCCGCGCTCCCATTGTTCCAAGGGGAGGATATGCGTAATAAGCGGATCAAGCCGAAGCATGTTTTTAGAAAGAAGGCCAAGGCAATTTCTCCATGAGATGACATCATAGGCATGGTGGCCCTTCACAATCTGCGCGCGGTATGTTAAATCATTCAATGAAAAATTTAGTGGAGCAGTACTCGCGCCAACCTTAACAATGGTCCCATCCTTGCGCACACCAGAAATGGCCTGGAGGAGCACTGAGGGGGCTCCGGCACAGTCTATCGCTACATCAGCCCCTTCCACTCCACAAACCTCGTGGATGCGGGAAACAAAGTCCTCGGCATCCGATGCAATGAATTCAGTAACCCCCATTTCATATGCTACATCAAGCCGAAGCGCTTTATCAGCAGAAAGGCCAACCATTATGACATCCTTTGCGCCCATGATATGGCAGAACTGCGTCGCTAAAAGCCCGATTGGACCGGGGCCAAAAACAATTGCGCTTTCGCCCGGCCGTAAGCCGGATTCCTGAGCTACAGCTTTATAAGCATTACAGATAGGGTCCAGGATGGCAGCGTATTCATAAGGGACCCCATCAGGGATACGCATTAAAGCCCATTTATGGATACGAAGGATCTCTCCTGGTATTTTGACATATTTGGCAAAACCGCCATCCATGCCATAGCCAAGGGCAACTCGTTCCATACAGTTGAGGAATAACCCGCTGGTACAGGCATGGCATTTTCCGCAGACATGTCCTGTGTTATCGGAAACAACACGGTCGCCGGGCTTCCAATCGGATACCTGGCTGCCGACCTGCACTACAGTACCGGCAAATTCATGCCCGACAATGCAAATGCCTCCCTTTTCACCCCCATTAAAATATGTAGCAACATCAGAACCGCATATGGCAGCGTATTTGACCTCTATAATGACATCTTCCGGACCGCAGGTTGGATCCGGCATATCACGGAATTCATATTGCCTTGGCTCATAACCATACCGGTAGACAGCCTTCATTATAATCACTCCTTATTCTTTTATAATGAGGATAAAACACATTAATTGATTTTATAGTGATTGTAAAATTGATTATACGATAGATATAGGATATATTATTTCAAAAAGAAAGTCAAGAATAAAGCGGCGATGTACACACAAAACTACGAAAATAAATAAAATAATATCTATCTATTTGTGTTATATAACAAATAATTTATAGGATTTAAAATATAAGAAAAAAATAGTTGTGAAATGATCATAAAATGATTGATAAATATTTATATAATTTATCAATATTGACATATCAAGTGAGCGAATATATAATTGTGATCATAATAAAGCTGCAACAGAACAGAAAAAGATTATAAAATAAGAAATTCTGATTTTTTCTGTAGCGCAGCAAAATTAGGAGGATATTATGAAAAGGTTAGTCAGTACTATTTTAGCATTGTCCCTGATCTTTGCACTGGTTGGCTGTGGCAACAGCAACGATGATGTCTCCACTAGCTCTGATGGAAGCGAACTGACCACATTGCTCTATGGCGCACCCTCGACTGCAACCTCTGTAACGGTTTGGTATGCGCTGCAGCAGGGGTATTTTGAGGACTACGGCGTTGACCTCCAGATTACATTTTTCAACAGCGGTACTTCGATCAATGACGCGGCCCGCGCTGGGGAGATCGATTTGTATTCTCTTGGAAGCATGATGTCGACGACTGGCGCAACGACTTTTGGCTCCCAGCTGCTTTGCTATCTTGCCCCGGACAACGCGGCCTACCGTGTGTATGCGCGCAATGATTCCGAGATCATTACTTCGGGTCAGGGGCATATTGAAAAGTATCCGAATATTTATGGATCGGCGGATGCATGGAAAAACTCGACTGTGCTTTGGACCAAGGGCCAGTCCGGACACTATACGATCAATGCCATTCTTGAGATGCTGGGTCTGACAAGCGATGATGTGACCTCGATCGATATGGAGCAGAACCAGATCCCCGCAGCGTTTGCAGCTGGTGAGGGAGACGTTATGGTAGCAGGCATCCCCAACTGGAATGAATTTGAGGCGGATCCGGAGCACTATACAATGGTAGCTTCCCTGGATGAACTGTATCCGGATTATGATAATATCGCAACCATCATGGCCTGCCCAGATGCTCTGGAAAATAAACAGGAAGCGCTGAAAGGGTTTGCAAAGGGCGTCATGCGCGCGCAAAATGAGTTTGCAAACGATGATGACCTATTTAAAGAATGGATGTACATTTGGCAGAGCGAATATAACGTCGATGTTACCGAGGAGAGCGCAGCAAATGACTGTGCATTTTACAAGATGCCTACACTGGAATGGAGCCGTCAATATTTTGAGGGCGGCGAAGACAGCATCTGTGCCAATGGGTTTATGAAGATTGCAGAATTTATGAACTCTGTGGATCAGATGAGTGATGAGGTGTTTGCAGAATATAACGCTGATGATTATATTGCCGACGACATTATCCTTGCCGCGTTGGATGAGCTGGAGGCGGAACAAAGCTAACTCCTTGACCTGACGTGTGATATTAGGTAACGCTATGGATTGGTATATGGCTGCTTTCACCTACCTGTGCAAGCAGCCATATCTTTAAAAGGAGATCATTAGTAAATGCAAAAGAAGAAAAAGCTGAACCGGTATACGGTGATAAGCGTAATTTCGCTGATCGTTTTTTTTGTGGGATGGGAACTGATTGTCCGTCTGGGACTGGTGGACCCAGGCAAGCTTTCTGCACCGTCTTCAGTCATTGAGTTGTTTATCGAAAAGCTTAGTTCAGAATATCCGGACGGCGCCACCATTCAGGCGAATACCTGGGCGAGCCTGCGTATTGTTTTAGAAGGCTTTGCCATGGCTTGTATCATTGGTATCCCCCTTGGCCTGCTGATGGGATTCTTTGAGGGGGCAGAACGCTTTTTTCGCCCGATATTTGAAATGCTCCGTCCGATTCCAACGCTTGCATGGGTGCCGATCGTATTACTGATATTCGGGATTGGCGACAGCGGCAAGGTTTGCATTATTTTTATTGGTTCTATGGTTTCGCTGACAATCAATACATGGACGGGCATCAGAGGAACCAAAAAGGTGCTTTTGAATGTTGCACAGGTTGGAGGAGCCTCGCGGGCGCAGATGTTTTTTAGAGTGGGTATCCCATCTGCCATCCCCATGATTTTTACAGGCCTGCGCATTTCTCTCGGTATTGCTTTTGCTACGCTGGTAGCGGCTGAAATGGTTGCTGCAACGATTGGCTTGGGTTATATGATGAATCAGGGAAGAAAGCTGATGGATACAGACCTGATCTTCCTCGGTGTTGTGGTAATAGGTATCATCGGCTTCTTGATTAACTATGTGATGAGTATTCTGGAACGGAATATAGCGCCCTGGTCTACGGAGGAACCGAAATGAAGCAGTTAAAAAATTTAGAATTTTTCAGTAATTGGAAATGGATTCTCTCCATTATTTCCGTTGTTCTGTTTTTTATTGCCTGGCATATCTACGGACTCAATACCCGCGTACCGACACCGATTGAAACCGTCTCTATGCTGGTGGAAATGTTTGAGCGGAAAAGAGTAGGCAGCGCATCCCTTCTGGTCCATATTGGCGCGAGCATGAAGCGCATTACGCTAGGTTTTGTATTCTCATGTATTATAGGCATCGTACTCGGTGTACTTATGGGATGGTTCAAAACCTTCCGGGCGATTTTTCAGCCGATTTTTGAAATGATCCGTCCGGTGCCGGGTCTTGCGTGGATCCCATTATTTATCCTGTGGTTCGGGATTGGGGATAAAACAAACATCATCATGATCGTATTCGGTGCGTTTGTGCCGATCTGCCTCAATACTTACCATGGTATGACGCATGTTGACCCCACACTGATAAAGGCAGGCAAAATTTTGGGTGCCAACAATACAAACATGCTAAAGAATATCGTCCTTCCGGACAGTATTCCGGCTATTGTGGCAGGGATGAGAACCTCGCTAGGCAGTTGCTGGATGAGCGTTGTTGCGTCAGAGATGATCGTCGCCCGGTCGGGCCTCGGATATGTGATTTTATCTGCAATGGACAGTATGAATTATGAGATGGTCATGGCGACTATGATTCTGATAGCAGTTGGTTGTGCTGTATACAATTTTCTATTTACAAAACTGGAAAGGGTGTTATGTCCGTGGCTATACCTGAAACAAAAGTAGTTCTAAAAGACATTAAAAAGAGCTTTACGACCAAAAACGGTACTCTGCAAGTATTGGATGGTATCAGCCTGGAGGTACGCGAAAATGAATTCCTTGTTCTGTTTGGGCCAGGCCAATGCGGAAAAACCGTTTTGTTAAATGTTATGGCGCAGCTGGAGGAGCCGGATGCAGGACAGGTCATTTATTCTGATAATCGAAAGGTATATGGAAATATAGGCGTTGTATTTCAGCAGTATGCGATCTATCCCTGGAAAACCGTTCTGGAGAACGTGGAGATGAATGGAAAATTTAAAGGGGTTCCAAAGGAAAAGCGACGCAAGGAAGCAATGGAATACATTAAACTAGTGGGACTAGAGGGATTTGAGAAAAGTTATCCATCCCAGCTATCCGGAGGAATGAAGCAGCGAGTCGGTATCGCACGGGCCTATGCGACAAATTCTGACATTATTTTAATGGATGAACCCTTTGGCGCGCTCGATGCGCAAACGCGGTATCAAATGCAGGAAGAGATCCTGCGTATATGGCAGCAGAAAAAATGCACGATTGTATTTATCACCAATAATGTGGAGGAAGCGGTTACCTTGGGTGATCGGATTGTTTTGCTCAGCAATAAGCCCTGTCAAGTGGTGGAGGAGTTTGTTCCTGATCTGCCCCGTCCACGCAACAATATGGATCCGCGTTTTTTGGAACTGCGCAATGAAATTGCTTCCAAAGTGGATCTGGCGCTGTAATTCAGGTTCCTATTACTTTATCAATAGCTGGAGGTGCTTTTGTGAGCGAGGAAACCAAGGTTAAAGTCCGTAATTTAACAAAGAAATTTGGCGATCTGCTGGTTTTGGATAATGCTTCGTTTGATATAAAAAAGGGGGAATTTGTTTGCATTGTAGGTCCCACAGGATGTGGGAAAACTACCTTTTTAAACCTTCTGGTAAAGCTGATTGAACCGACCGCAGGGGAGATCCTGATTGATGGAGAGCCTGCAGACCCCAAAAAGCATAATTTGAGCTTTGTATTTCAAGAGCCATCTGCCTTTCCTTGGCTGACCGTAGAAAAAAATTTACGCTTTAATTTAGAGATCAAGCATTATTCAAAGGATGAAATTGATAAACGTGTTGCCCGGATGGCAAAATTACTCGGATTGGAGAAAGTAATGAACGCTTATCCAAGAGAACTATCTGCCAGCGCGCAGCAGCGCGTTGTCATTGGCAGAAGCTTTGCGATGTATCCAGACCTGCTGCTTATGGATGAGCCATACGGACAAATGGATATCAAAATGAGATACTATCTGGAGGATGAGGTCATCAAGCTTTGGAAAGAAACCGGAGCCACCGTTATATTTATTACCCACAATGTCGAGGAAGCCGTATATTTGGCACAACGCTGCCTGATTATGTCGCCCAAGCCTACAACAATCAAAGAGGAGGTAAATATTGATTTACCGTATCCTCGGAATGTTGCGGATGCACAGTTTATAGAATATCGTGAGCATATCACCGAAATGATCAAGTGGTGGTAAATATAAATGTTTGGATTTTTTAATATAACAATAAAAAAAATAGATTAACTCATAGAATAAATTCAATAAGTCTGTTTTGTTGATAGAAGTATGACTATAAAATTATTTATATACAAATTAATTAATCAATAATTGTATATAACGATGAAAAAACAAAAAAATATTGATTATTAATCAATAAAAGATTAAAATATAATCATAAAAATCTTTTTATAATCAAAAAGGAGAGGTTGAAATGAAAATTGCATTTGGTGTAGATCCTGGCGGACTGGAGCTTCGTGCTGGGGTACTGGAGCACCTGAGGGCTATGGGACATGAGGTTGTGGAAGTTGGAACAACAGATCAGGAGAATGTTGTCCCGTACATGATCGTGGGCAGAAACGTAGCGGAAAAAGTAACAGGCGGCGAATGTGATCGCGGTGTTGTGATGTGCGGAACAGGAATGGGGATCAGCATTGCAACAAATAAAAATAAAGGCGCTCGCTGTGCGTTGTGTGAAAGCTGGTATGCGGCACGCGAAAGCCGAATTGTAAATGACGCCAATATCATTGCATTGGGAGGAACGACGACCAGCCTTCGTATGGCATGCGAGATGATTGACGTTTTTATGAAAACAGAATGGGGGCAGGGTTTGCCGGAGTTCCGCGTACAGCGTATCAAAAATGGTGCTAAGGATCTTGCTACTTATGAAGACGAGCAGTTTGGCAAATAAAATACGGCAAAGCGGATAACAGGCGCTTTCGGCAGGGGAATGTAAACGGCTTCAGAAAATGACCGGAACGTAGCCGGAAAAGTCTTTGTTTTGAAGCCATGGTGGGCGAGGTAGCGTATGAAAAATGATGAGCGCAGGGAAAAAATATATGACATGCTGGTGCGGGAGGAAAAGATGTCGGTGAACGACATTATCCGCAGGGTCGGAGATTCACCCGCTACAATTCGTCGCGATTTGACGTTTCTGGAAAAGAACGGATATATTTTGCGCACGCACGGCTACGCCAAATATATCCAGCCTGAAATAGTACATATGAAGGAATTTTCAGCCGATAAAATTGCGATTGCCCGTGCGGCAGTCAAGCTGGTTGAGGAGGGGGACGCTCTGCTGCTCGATTCTGGTTTCTCAACCCTTGCGCTTGCCTATCAGATGGTTGGAATGAAAAACCTGTCCATTGTCACAAATTCCATCCCAGTCGCACATTTGTATTCAACGCATGGAGAAATACAGACCTATCTGACCGGCGGTTTTCTGCGGGTGCGGGAAGCCGCGCTGGTTGGAAGAGAAGTGGAGGAGTATGTAAGCCGGATTCATGTTTCTAAGCTGTTTTTATCCACAACCGGCGTGCGGGGGACGGAGGGACTGAGCTGCGTTACACCGTTTCAGGCCGAAGTCAAACGGGCGTTTATCCGTGCTGCGGACCAGGTAATCTTGTTGATTGAACACGGAAAATTTGACATTGACGCGCTTATGGTATTTGCGCGATTTGAGGAGATAGACTGCATCGTTACCTCCGAGCCGATCGCCTCCCCAGATCTTGCCACCCATTTGGATAAGCTGGGCGTTAAGGTGATCGTGGCAAAGTAAATAAAATCGAAAAGGAGAGGAAAGCACAGCATGAAGATGATGAAGGCGCTGGTCTATGAAAAGGCCGGCAGAGAAAACGCTTCTGTCAAGCTGGTTCCATATCCATCCTGCGGAGCGGATGACGTGATTATCAAGGTGATGGCGTGCGGCATCTGTAAATGGGCAGAGATCGGGCATGATACCACCGGCACCGGATTGGCGCGTTACCCTGTGATTAACGGGCATGAATTCGCAGGCTATGTGCAGGAGGTCGGGGAAAATGTTACGACATTCCAGCCCGGCGACCGAGTGACCGCGGATAATGCGGTTCCATGCGGCAAGTGCTGGTACTGCAAAAACGGGAAGGCGCTGTTCTGTGAAAACTTTGGCTCCCTCGGACATAACATCAATGGCGGTTTTGCCCAGTATCTGGTTATCCGTCAGGATAATGTTGTCAAGCTGCCTGACACCCTCTCCTTTGATGAAGCAAGTGTGGCCGAACCGGTTGCCTGTGCGATAGAAGCTCTCGATCGAGCGAATATTCGGCCGGGCGAGCAAGTTGTCGTCAGCGGTATGGGACCGCACGGCATCATCCTTGCACAGCTCTGCCATTTCTCCAACGCGATGCGGTCGGTCGCGGTCGGGCTGGTGCAATCAAGGTTGGACACTTTGGCAAGCTATGGTGTACCAACACTGCTGATTGACCGGAATGACCAGCAAGCTAACCTGAAAAAGCTGCGCGCGGCATTCCCAGATGGGATAGACTGCATCATTGATACTTCTGGCGCTTGGTCTATGGTGGAAACCCTTGTCAAGCTGCTTAAAAAAGGTGGCCGCATGATTCAGTATGGCAGCTATCATGCTGCTATTTCCCTGGAAAACCCGGCTCAATTCCTAAATAATTTGCATTATAATAACCAGAGCTATATTGGCGTAAGCTGCCAGGTCAATAATTTTCCGCGCGCGGTCGAATATATGGGGAGTGGTAAGTGCAATGTGAGCACACTTGTCACACATACCTTTTCGTTGGATGACTATTTCCACGCGCTGGACACCAATAAAACAGATAAATCCGCGCTTAAGGTGGTTATTCATCCAAATGGAGACCCAAACGCCCCATTCGTACCGGAGGCTTGAACGCGTATGAAAATGTATGTGCTGGATAACGGTGTGATCCGTATTATAAGTGACAACAAGGTAACAGGCGGAGGCACAGCGGATATACCGATCCACAGCTTTCTATTTGATACGCCGGAGGGATATGTACTGTTTGACACAGGATGCGATCCGGACGGCATGAGCGGCGCCTGGCCTGCGCATATGCAGGTGAACCCTTACATCGCGGGCGAAAACGGGTATGTGCAGGAACGGCTTGCACAACTCGGCCTTGCGTGTGACGATATCCGGTATGTGGTGGTGTCGCACCTGCACATCGATCATGCAGGTGGGTTGAAATTTTTTCCGAATGCCGAGGTAATCGTCAGTAGGACGGAACTCTGCAAAACTCTGCGTGATTATGTCCGCCGTGATTTCTCCGGCTTCCATATGCAGTCGGATATCGAAAGCTGGCTCAAGGCAGAAATCAGATGGAGGCCGGTGCCGGAGGATATAGAGGAATTTACTCTGTTGCCCGGGCTTCGTATCCTGAATTTTGGACCGGGCCACTCCTATGGCATGCTGGGAATCCTGGCAGAACTGGACAGCGGCGCGAAATATCTGCTGGCAGCGGATACTATCTATACAAAGGAGCACATCGGCCCACCGGTACAGATCGCCGGTATCGCATATGATGCCAAGGGTTATGTAAAAACCGTGGAGCGTATTGTCCAGCGTAGTCAAGACGAAGGGGCAGATATCCTGTTTGGCCATGATATGGAGCAGTTCCGCACGCTGACCAAATCAATGGAGGGCTATTATGATTGAAAGGTGGAGCAATATGCAGAACCAAGCAATGGTCATGACGGATGTACGCAAATTTGAGCTGTGCAACGTTTCCATGCCGGAGGTCGGCACAGACGAGCTGGGGATTGCGGTTAAGAGCGTTGGCATTTGCGGCTCAGACATGCATTTCTATGAGGGAAAGGCGTTTTCAATTTTCCCAAATTCGCTGCCGTTTGTTTTGGGGCATGAAGCGGCCGGCGTTGTGTACCAGGTCGGGGAAAATGTAAAGGATTTTCAGGTAGGAGACCGTGTAGCAATCGAGCCGGGTGTCCCCTGCGGAAAATGCGCGTTTTGTGAGAGCGGGCGTTATAATCTCTGTCCGGATGTTGTCTTTCTGGCAACGCCGCCGGTGGAGGGCGCGCTCAAACGCTACATTAAATATCCGGCATTCAAAACATACCGGCTGCCGGATAATCTGTCTATGACAGAAGGTGCGCTGCTGGAACCGCTTTCCGTCGGCATACACGCAGCACAGCGCAGCGGTGTAACGATTGGGAAAACGGTCGCTATATTGGGCGGCGGCTGTATTGGTCTATGCACGCTGCTTGCGGCAAAGGCTTGGGGCGCATCGCGCATTATCGTTTGCGATCTGTTTGACAGCCATCTGAATAAGGCGCTCGCACTCGGTGCGACCGACACGGTAAACTCAGGTACACAGAATACGGTCGAACAGATTATGAAACTGACCGGCGGGGCAGGAGTTGATATCGTTTTTGAAACAGCGGGCAGTCCGGTTACGGCAGCGCAGACCAGCCATATCGTTGGGCGCGGGGGAACGATTGTCATGGTCGGCAACATCATGCCGGACGTGCCGTTCAGCTTTCGCAATCTATATAAAAAAGAAGCAGAGGTGCGCGCGGTATTCCGCTACTGCAACACTTATCCTATCGCGCTTCAGGCCGTTGCATCAGGTCGGATTGATGTAAAGCGGATTGTTTCCGCCTCCTACCCGTTTGAACAGGCACAGCAGGCGTTTGATCATGCGGTGGATGACAAAGTGAACTGCGTCAAAGCGGTTATCACAATGGAATAGAGGATTATTTCAAATAAGGAAAGGACGAAAAACATGAGCAATGTAACAGAAATGAAAAGGCTGGCATATGAGATCCGTATTCATGTGCTAGATATGCTGGCCGAGCACTCGCACGGCCATGTCGGCGGCAGCTTGTCGATTGCGGACGCGATTGCGGTATTGTATGCCGGCGTGCTGCGGCATGATCCGAAAAATCCGCAGTGGGAGGATCGTGATTACCTGGTACTGTCCAAGGGGCACTGTGGGCCGGCACTGTATTCGGCGCTTGCGCTGCGCGGCTTTTTCCCGATGGACTGGTTGTATACGCTCAACCACCTGGGTACGCATCTTCCCAGCCATGTGGATAAAAATCTGACACCGGGCATCGATATGACGGCCGGTTCACTGGGACAGGGTGTTTCGTGCGCCTGCGGGATGGCAATGGGCCTCAAGCTTTCCGGAAAGAAGAACACGGTTTTCGCTATTATCGGTGATGGGGAAGCGCAGGAGGGACAGGTCTGGGAGACTATGCAAATCGCACCCGCACAAAAGCTGGATAATTTCATCATTATGCTGGATAACAACAAACAACAGCTTGATGATTTCACCGATACCATATGCCCGTTGGGCGACATGCGCCGGAAAGCAGAGGATTTCGGTTGGTTCGCACTTGATGTAGATGGCCATGATTGTGCCGCGATCGCGGATGCGGTCGCGCAGTGCCGCGCCGCCGGCAAGCCGGGTTTCATCAACCTGCGCACGGTTAAGGGCAAGGGCTGGCCGGAAAAGGAGGCCGTGAACGGTAACCACGGCGTTAAGGGCATGGATCATGCGATGGTCGCGGGCGCAATCGAGGCGCTCAAGGCCGAGCTGGCCGCGCTTTGAGATTGGAAAGAGGAGGAAAACAGGACATGATCAAGCTTGCAAAGGAAAATATTGTCGAGGAACTTGACCTCAAGGGCGCCTATATGGATGAGTTGCTCGCGCAGGCCGCGAAAAACGAAAATATCGTTGACGTGGAAGCCGATCTGGCCAACTGCATTAACGCGCCACAGTTTAAAGCAGCATATCCGGAGCGTTTTTTTGATATCGGCATCGCAGAGCAATCGCTAGCTTCGGTTTCCGCCGGGATGGCAGCAGTCGGCAAAATCCCATTCTGTCATTCATTTGCCGCGTTTGCGTCGCGCCGCATGTGCGACCAGAATTACATCTCCTGTGCTTATGCGCAGAACAACGTTAAAATCGTTGGATCCGATCCCGCAATCTCTGCAGGGGAAAACGGAGGCACGCATCAGGCGAACGAGGATCTGGCACTCATGCGGCCCATCGCGGGAATTACGATCCTTGAGCCGACCGATACAGTAATGATGAAATGGGCAGTCGATCAGGCAGCGAATACCGAGGGTGTGTTTTATCTTCGTGTCCAGCGCACGGGTAATATTAAAATCTATGAGGAAGGCTCTACGTTCGAGATCGGCAAGGCCAATGTAGTGGTTGAAGGTACGGATGTGACACTGATTGCGGAGGGCAACCTGATGTTGACGACCTGCATGGAAGCCGCGAAAAAGCTGATGGCAGAAGGCATCTCAGCCCGTGTCGTGGATATGTTCTGCATCAAGCCGATCGACAAGGTGTGCATCCTGAAATGCGCGGCCGAAACCGGTGCGATCGTAACCGCGGAAAACCATTCCATAATCGGCGGACTTGGTTCTGCAGTTGCAGAGGTATTGGCCGAGGGCGGCTGTGCTGCACCGCTGCGCCGTATCGGCATACAGGATCGCTTCGGAGAGGTCGCTACCACGCCCGAGCTACAGATCTGCATGAAAATGACTGCGGCCGACGTGGCGGCGGCGGCCAAGGACGCGATTTCAGCCAAAAAATAACCGGGGGTATGTCTCGTGAAGCCAGCCGCCTGCCCAAGACAGGGGCGGGCGGCTGGAACGATCATTGCCTTTCTGTAGGGGAGGAGATATCTATGCAGTTATTTTGTGTCAAGCCTAAAGTCCATTGTATTGATACATTTGCCGCGTTTGCAGCAGAGTTTGCACTTGGTCCGCGCGACCTGCTGCTGACCGAGACGTTTTTGTACGAACGGTTTATCAAAGCTGCGGGCCTGTCCTGCCCGATCATTCTCAAGGACAAATACGATGCGGGGGAACCGAAAGAGGAAACCGTAGATCAGATACTGGCCGATATGCAGCCGTTCCCAATCGACCGCGTGGTTGCAGTTGGTGGCGGCAGCGTGATCGACATTGCAAAGGTGCTGATCATTCGCGATGCCCGGCCGATAGGACGGATAATACGGGGAGAACAGCCCTTTGAAACGGATAAGCAGCTTATTATTCTGCCGACGACCTGCGGCACGGGCAGTGAGGTAACGTTTGGCGGCATTATCACAATGAAAGACACCGGCCTTAAAACCGCGATTATGGATGAACGCCTGAGCGCGGACCATGCGGTGTTGGTACCCGAACTGGTAGCGGAACTGCCGATTAAATTTTTCATTCACTGCTCGGTAGACGCGCTGGGACATTCGATGGAATCCTATGTATCCGCTGCGCGTGGTAATGAGATGGCGCGCGCGGTTGGGGCGCGGGCCGTGCAGTTGATCCTGAATGGCTACAGGCAGCTGATCGAAAAAGGTGCCGCGTATAAAGCGCTGCTGGCAAAGGATTTTATCCAGGCAAGCTGTCTGGCGGGCATGGCGGTGAATAATGGCGGCGCGGGTCCGGTACATGCGTTGGCATATCCTCTGGGAGAAAAGTACAAAATAAGCCACGGTGAGTCTATCTACCAGTTTTTGACCGCCGTATTCTCCATATATGACCAGATTAGGCCGGAGGGGGCGCTTGCCGAGTTGAAAGACATTGTAGAAAAGCCGCTACAGGAAGCGGGCTTTGCCGGGGAAGCACCTGTGTTTGAGCGTTTGGAGAAAATGCTGAACCAGCTGTATCCCAACCGTCCTTTGCGGGAAACGGGAATGACAGAGCAGGATATCAAGCCCTTTACCGAAAGCATTTTTGCCTCAAAGCAGCGTTTACTTGTAGCGAGCTATGTGCCATTCACCCGGGAACAGGCAGCTGAGATCTACCGCCGCCGTTTTTAAGCGGCAAAAGAAAAACTGAACAAAAGCCTTGTGACGATCAGAAAGGTGTGAATTGATTTATGAACAACACAGAACTCAAGGAACTACGGGTTACGGCGGCAAAATGCCGGCAAAAGATCCTCCGCATGTGCAAGGCGCATAAGGCGGGACACTTGGGCGGCGCGAATTCCTGTATTGATATCGTGACTGCGCTGTATTTCCATACAATGAAAGTAGATCCCAACAATCCGGAGCTGGAAGACCGCGACCGGTTCGTGCTTTCCGCAGGACACAAATGCCTTGCACAATATACCGCGCTGTGCCAAAAAGGCTTTTTTCCAGAGGACCTGCTGGATACTTATGGCTGTCTGAACTGCCGCATGCCCGGGCATCCAGATATGAAAAAGCTGCCCGGAATTGAAGCAAATACCGGCGCGCTGGGACATGGCCTGTCGATTGCCTGCGGTATGGCGCTGGCATTACGCGCAAAGGGGCTTGACTCCCGGGTTTTTACCATCTTAGGGGATGGTGAACTTGCCGAGGGGACGAACTGGGAGGGGGCAGCAATCGCCCACCATTATAAACTGGATAATCTGACTGCCATTGTCGATAACAACGGCCTACAGATTGGCGGAGATGTGACCCGCATCATGGATTTTTCACCGATTCGTGCGCATTTCGAGGGCTTTGGCTGGGTGGTTCGTGAGATCGACGGACACGACATGGCACAGATCGTGCAGATATTGGATGCGCTGCCGTTTGAAAAGGGAAGACCTTCGCTGATTATTGCGAAAACCATTAAAGGAAAGGGCTTTTCCAAGGCCGAAAATGTAGGGAAATACCATTTCTGGCTGCCGACTCCTGAGGAGATGGAGCTGGCGGAACAGGAAAATGCTGCAGAATTGGAGGCGCTTGAGAATGAGTAATCAGGTAAAGAGCTTTAAAAATGCGCTTAGTGACTGCATGATGGCGGCGGCGGAAAAGGACCCCAGCATTGTTCTGCTGTCCGCGGACAGCGGACCGAATTCCGGTTTTGGGCCGTTTATTGAAAAGTACCCTGACCGGTTTTATGAAATGGGTATTATGGAGGCCGGTGCGGAAAGTGTGGCCTCCGGTATGGCGACCTGCGGCCTGACGCCAATCTTTTGCGCCCCCGCCCCATTCGTCACTGGCCGACCGTATGAGTTTTTCCGCATCGATCTCGGCTATATGCACCAGAATGTTAAGGTGATCGGCCGGAATTGCGGCTTCAGCTATTCAGATCTGGGACCGACTCATTATGGACTGGATGATATTGCACTGGTACGGGCGATACCTGATGTGATGATTCTTGCACCGCAGGACGCCTATGAGCTGGAGGATTGTTTCCAGGCCATGCTGACCTATCGCGGGCCAGTCTATATGCGCGTTCACAACTCCGCGTTGCCGGTACCGGAAGTGCGCCGCCCTTTTGAACTGGGAAAAGCGGTCATTTACGAGGAAGGATCCGATATTTCGATTATTTCGACCGGAAACCTGACACCGAATGTACTGGAGGCTGTGGAACAGCTCAAAGCCTCCGGCCTGCGTCCGACAGTGGTGGGGATCCACACACTGCGGCCGATCGACCGTGATGCCATCCACAAAGCGGCAGAGACAGGAAAGATCGTCACGGTGGAGGAGCATTTTACCGTCGGTGGATTAGGCTCGATCGTGGCCGACATATGTGCAGAGGACTGTCCGGTCCGCATCAAACGCATCGGCGCTCCGCATATTTACACCAGCTCCGGCGAATATCCCGATATGGCGCAGCTATACGGCCTTGACGCGGCAAGCATTGCCCAAGCCGTGGCCGCCTTTGCGCAAGCATAAAAATACCCCCATCCGAAGCATTCGCTTCGGATGGGGGCATCCCTTTGGCGCAGGCTCAGCCGCGCTTTTTCTTTTCCGGCATGTTGTACTGACGGATCAGATAGCGCACATAGGTATTGTTCTCGATCGAGCGCTCACTCATGGTGCAGATCGCCTGCAAAAACTTGTTCATGTTCTGTGGCCTCCCTTGCGGTTTGATTTTTGGATGGTATTTATCATACGCGGTTTGAGAGGAGAAAACAAGACGATATTTAAACAAATAGCACAAAAGTAAATATATTAATTTGTATAATATGATGAAATATACGCTGTAAACCCGCATCTCCTGCCGCAGATCATATTGACTTCTGCGCCTGCATATGGTATGATAAAGCGCAATAAGGGAGTAGTCGGCACGGAGCGTTCCAGCCGTGCGGCAGGGCCAACATACTGGGGAGGACGCTCCTCTGGCTTTGCATGAAATGACGAGACTTATCTGTTCGAGGAGGCAGATGGGTCTTATTTTTTATGCTTTTCTGCCGCCCGTGTACGACAAGGAGGACAAGAAATGGGTTTGTTGGAGCTGTTCATTATCGCGGTGGGGCTGTCCATGGACGCGTTTGCGGTATCCATCTGCAAGGGGTTGAGCGTACGCACGCTCAGGCTGCGGCATGCGCTGGTCACGGGGCTGTATTTCGGCGGTTTCCAGATGCTCATGCCGCTGATCGGGTTCGCGCTCGGGGTGCGGTTCCAAACGCTGATTACCAGCGTGGATCATTGGATCGCGTTTGTGCTGCTGGCCCTGATCGGCGGCAACATGGTCCGCGAGTCGCGCGCGCAGGAGGAGGAAAGCCTGAGCGATTCCTTTTCCTTTGCCACAATGCTGCCGCTCGCGGTGGCGACCAGCATCGATGCGCTGGCCGTGGGCGTGACGTTCGCGTTTCTGCAGGTGGATATCGTGTCGGCGGTGTGCTTTATCGGGGCCACGACCTTTAGCCTGTCCTGCGCGGGCGTTAAGATAGGACACGTATTCGGGGCGAAGTATAAAGCCCGTGCGGAGCTGTTTGGCGGCGTTGTGCTGATCCTGATGGGGCTCAAGATCCTGCTTGAGCATCTGGGCGTGTTGGGGTAATGGTCGCCAAAACAGGAGAAAAGGACGCCGGAAGGCGTCCTTTTCTGCAAAAGCGGATCAGCGGTGGTCTTTGGGGATAGTGTACGCGGTCAGCCCGCGCGGGCAGCCGTTTTTCTCATAAAACGCCTGCGCCTCCGGCTGCGCGCCGAAGTACAGCATGGTCGGGGTATGCGCTTGGGCGAGCCGGAGCAGCCGGCTGCGGATCCCCCGCCTCTGGTGCGAGGGAAGGACGAGTAGCTCGGTGATGGTCCCAAAGTAATAACCGTCCGAAAGGATGCGCAGGCATCCCACAAGCGTCCCGCTGTCATACGCGGTGATATTGATGGTTTTGGATAACGCGGTCTGCGTCCGCTCCCGATCATATTCCCCCGGCCATACCGCATTGACGAAAGGGAGAAACACATCCGCGCGCAGCGTCCGGTCGTCCACCTTGTATTCCATATTCATCCTCCTCTTATCATATGGGAAAAAGGGCGCCTAAACAAGCGCCCTTTTTCCTGAAACCGGCTGCCGCCGTTATTCGCTGAGCAGCATGCGGTCGTTTTCGATATTGAACTTTTCCAGCAGGTCGCGCACGGTGAGGTTTTTCTTTTCCTCCCCGCGGATATCGACGATCACCTTGCCCGCGTCCATCATAATCAGGCGGTTGCCGTACTGGATCGCGTTTTTCATGTTGTGCGTGACCATCAGCGTGGTCAGGTTGTCGCGCGCGACAATCTCCTCGGTGAGCTGCAGCACCTTGTCTGCGGTCTTGGGGTCGAGCGCGGCGGTGTGCTCGTCGAGCAGCAGCAGATCGGGCTTCTGCAGCGTCGCCATCAGCAGCGTCAGCGCCTGGCGCTGCCCGCCGGACAGCAGGCCGACCTTGCTGGTCATGCGGTCCTCCAGCCCGAGGCCGAGCGTGGCGAGCTTTTCATGGTAGAGGGCGCGTTCCTCATTGGTAATGCCGTGGCCCAGGCCGCGCGACTTGCCGCGCCGGTAGGCCAGGGCGAGGTTTTCCTCAATGCCCATGGTGGCGGCCGTACCCATCATGGGGTCCTGAAATACACGGCCGAGGAAGCGCGCGCGCTTATGCTCGGGCAGGTTCGTGAGGTTGAAGCCGTTTAAGCGGATCAGGCCCGCGTCCACCGGATACACGCCCGCGATCAGGTTGAGCGTGGTGGACTTGCCCGCGCCGTTGCCGCCGATAACCGTGACGAAATCGCCGTTTTCCAGCGTCAAATCCAGGCCGTCGATGGCGCGCTTTTCGTTGACCGTACCCGCGTTGAACGTTTTATAGATGCCCTTCAGCTCAAGCATTGCCGTCCTCCTCCTTTTCCGTGCCGCCGGACTTGGCGACCGCCTTGGCCGCGCCCTTGAAGTATTTGTTCTTCCAGTAGGGGATGGCGAGGAAGACCGCCACGACCGCTGCGGTGATGAGCTTGAGGTCGTTGGTGTCCAGGCCGGCGGTCAGCACCACCTGGATGACCACATAGTAGATCACCGCGCCGAACGCCACGCCCAGCAGGCGCAGCGCGAAGTTGCGGAAAATGCGGCTGAACACGACCTCGCCAATGATGACCGCCGCCAGGCCGATAACGATCGCGCCGCGGCCGGCGTTGACATCCGCGAAGCCCTGGTACTGGCAGTACAGCGCGCTGGCCAGCGCGACCAGGCCGTTGGACAGCATCAGGCCGAGCACCTTGTTGAAATTGACGTTGATGCCCTGTGCGCGGCTCATGTTCGGGTTGGCGCCGGTGGCGCGGATAGCGCAGCCGAGCGAGGTGCCGAAGAACCAGTACAGCGCCGCAATCACGATCACGGTGAACACCCCCGCGACAAAGATTGGGTTTTCGAGGGTGAGCTGCTTGACGTTGCGCAGCGATACCAGCAGGTCATAATTGTTCGGGTTGATCGCCATGTTGGCCTTTTTATCCATGATGCGCAGGTTGATGGAGAACAGCGCAAGCTGCGTCAGGATACCGGCGAGGATCGCGGGTATGCCCATAAAGGTATGCAGGATACCGGTAATCAGGCCGGCCAGCATGCCCGCGATGAACGCGCACAGCAGCGCCACCCAGACGTTGACACCGCTCGTCATCAGCATGATGCACACCGCGCCGCCTGTGGCCATGGTGCCGTCTACCGTCAGGTCGGCCAGGTCGAGCACGCGGAACGTGATGAACACGCCGATCGCCATCAGGCCCCAGATCAAACCCTGTGCCGCCGCGCCGGGCAGCGCGGACAGCAGGTTGGAGAAGAATTCCACTTTGATTCCCCCAATAAGTAATCATCTGATAAAGTGCAAAAGCACATTACATATAGTATAACAAAAAAAAGCGGAAAAGCAAAGCCTTTTCCGCTTTTTTCGTCCGGTGGGTCGGGTTATTGGCCGATCGCCTCGTAGCCGTCCGGAATGGTGACGCCGAGCGTCTCGCAGTTGGCGGCGTTGTACATCTTGGTGAAGTTGGGCGCGGGTTCGATGGTCATTTCGCCCGGGTTCGCGTCGTTTACAAGGACTTCGAACGCCATCTCACCGGTGACCTCGCCCAGCTCGTAATAGTCGATGGACAGGGTCGCCACGCCGCAGCCCTCGCAGATGCCCTGCTCGCCCGCGATAACCGGCACGCCCGCCGGCAGGACCACGTTGGCGATCGCTTCCGTGCAGGAGGCGGCGGTGTTATCCGTGGGGATATAGATGACATCGCAGGCGGAAGCCGCGTTCTGGGTGACGGAGGCTACGTCATTCGAGTCGGTAAAGGCGTACTCGGTGCAGGTGTAGCCCATCTCCTCCAGGAAAGGCTTGATGGTGTCCACCTGGTAGCGGGAGTTCGGCTCGGCCGAGCAGAACAGCAGGCCCACGTTCTTTGCATCCGGAAACAGCTCCTGCAACATTTCGGCCTGCCCGTCAAGCGGGGCGAGGTCGGTCGTGCCGGAGATATTGGTTCCGCTGGTAGAGGTGCTGGTCCAGTTATCCACGCCGAGCGCGGTGCCGTAGTCCGAGATCGAGGTGCCGAGGATCGGGATATCCGCGGTCGCGGCCTGCGCGGCCTGCAGCGCAGGCGTTGCGTTGGCCATGATCAGGTCCACGCCCGAAGAAACAAAGCCGTTGACGATGGTGGAGCAGTTGGCCGAATCATTCGCGGCGTTCTGGTAAGCGTATTCGACCGAGCCGCCGGCCGCCTCAATCAGCTCTTTCAGTTTATCCTGAAAGCCCTGGGTTGCTGCGTCGAGCGCTTCATGCTGTACAAGCTGCACGATACCGACATTGTAATCGCCGGCCTGTGCGGCGGCATCGTCCCCGCTGCCGGTGTCCTGCGTCGTAGAATCAGTGTTGGAATTGCCGCAGGCAGCCATGGAAAGCGCCATCGCGCCGGCCATCAGTGCGGCGAGCAATCTCTTTTTCATGAGTAAACCCCTTTTCTGCATAAAATGCGTGTCAAAAACCGGTAAAGCCTGTTGACTTTTACAGTTTAGCAGTTAAAAGAGCATAAGTCAAGGCTGCAGGGCACATTTTTTTGCTGCGGTCGCGGCTGGCTGTCAACTTTTACAAGAATACCCTGCCAAATTGTAAATAAACTGTAAGTATTGACCGATAACGGTTGACCGAAAGGCCGCGGCATTATACAATAACAAAGGAATCAAACGGAGGAAAACCATATGAACATATCTTTTTTTCTCAAACCGAAAATAGAGGTTTCGTACCTGTTCGACGACTGTCCGGTGCGGCAGGCGCTTGACGATATGATGAAAAGCGGGTTTACCGCGATTCCGGTGATCGACCATAATGGGCGTTACATCGGCACGATCGGGGAAGGGGACTTCCTGCGCCTTCTGCTGCGCAAAACGCCTGAGCAGCTCGAAAAAATGACCGTGGGCGAGGTCGAGCGCCGTGTGCGGCACCGGTCGGTGAGCATCGACGCCAAAATGGAGGATATGGTGGATCTCGTAACCGCGCAGAACTTTGTGCCGGTCGCGGATGGACGCGGCATGTTCATCGGCATCGTCACGCGGCATGACGTGATCAAGCACCTGCGCGATACCTGCAGGGCGGAAAAAAACTGACGGAGGGGGAACATAATGGGAAGATCAGGCGGCGGCGGAGGCGGGTTCCGCGGCGGGGGCGGCTTTCGCGGCGGCGGACGGTCCTCCGGCGGTTTTTCCGGCGGCGGGGGACGCAGCGGCGGCAGCTTTGGCGGCGGCGGGTTCCACGGCGGCTTCGGCGGGTTCCGCACGGGACCGGTTATTATTCACAATTCGCGCCGCTACTACGGTGGAGGCGGGCCGAGCGGCGGGAACGGCGGCGGACGCGGTATGACGGTGCTGGTCGCCGTGATCGCCGTGCTGCTGTTTATCGGTGTTCTGCTGGCTTCGGGCGGTATTCCCTCAGGCGGCGGGGTGGCCAAGTCCACGGTGGAGCGGGAAAAGCTGCCCGCCTCGGCCGTGCAGGAGACCGGCTATTATACGGACGAGGGCGGTTGGTTTGGCAACGCCAACCGTCTGGAGGCCGGCATGAAGCAGTTTTATCGGGAAACGGGCGTGCAGCCCTACCTGTACCTGCTGCCAAACGGCGCGGTTACCTCGGTCAGCGAGCTGACCGAAAAAGCGGAGGAGCTGTATCCGCAGCTATTTCAGGATGAGGGGCATTTCCTGCTGGTGTTCTGCGACGACGGGCATGGCTCCTATAACTGCGGCTATACGGCCGGTAGCATGGCCAAGTCCGTGATGGACGACGAGGCGGTCGGCATCCTTGCCGACTATCTGGACCGGTATTACAGTGACTATTCGATTAGTGAGGAGGAGATTTTCTCCAACGCCTTTGCCAAAACCGGCGAGCGGATCATGACCGTGACCCGATCGCCCGTGGTGCCGGTGGCGGTCTGCGCCGCCGTGGTGGTCGTGGCGGTTCTGGTGTTCCTGACGCTCAAAAAGCGCCGCGAGCAGCGGGAGCGGGAGCAGAAGCGCACCGAGGAGATCCTGAAAACGCCGCTGGAAAAGTTCGAAGACCAGGAAGTTGAGGATCTGGCAAAGAAATATGAGGATAAACCATAAGCAAAAAGAAACCGTGTGGAAAAGGAGTAAAAAATCATGGGCATTCTAGAACGTTTCACCGACATTATCAAGGCAAACATCAACGACCTGCTCGATCGGGCGGAGGATCCGGCGAAAATGATCGACCAATACCTGCGCGACCTGACCGAGAACTTGGCCGAGGTAAAAAAGGAGACCGCGGGCGTGATGGCGCAGGAATCTCGCGCAAGGCGCATGGTGGAGGATAATCGGGTCGAGACCGAAAAATACGACGGTTTGGCGCGCAAGGCGCTGCAGGCTGGAAATGAGGGCGACGCGCGCGTGTTCCTCGCCAAAAAGCAGCGGCTTACTGAAAAGGCCGCCTCGCTGCAGGCGACCTATGACGCCGCGCACGAAAACGCACAGAAGATGCGCCAGATGCACGATAAGCTGGTCGAGGACATTGGCACGCTGAACGCCCGCCGCGAAATGATTAAGGCAAAGGTCGCGGTTGCCAAGACCCAGCAGAAGGTCAACGAGTTTTCCTCGTCCGCGGACAAGGCCGCGGGCGCGATGAGCGCGTTCGAGCGCATGGAGGCCAAGGCCGACGAGATGCTTGACCGTTCAAGCGCGATGGCCGAGCTGAACGGGCAGCCGAAGGACGAGGCCGCGGAGCTGGAAAAGAAATACGCCCAAGCGGGCGCTTCCTCCGCGGTAGACGAAGAGCTTGCCAGACTGAAAGCAGAGATGGGCCTGTAACCGGTCAGCCAGAGCAAAGGGGAGAGCGAAGCCGCTCTCCCCTTTTTATTGCGCCTGTTTCCGGTAGACACTGGGCGATATGCCGGTGTATTTTTTAAAAATATAGCTGAAATAGTGCGGCTCATTGTAGCCGATGGCGTAGGCGATGTCGGCGAGCCGCAGGTCGGTCTCGCGCAGCAGGCGTTTGCTCCGCTCGACGCGGAACCGCGTCAGGTATTCCACAAAGGTCTGTCCCATCTGCTGGGAAAATACCGTGCTGAAATGGTTGGGGCTGAAGCCCACCTCGGCCGCCACCGTGTTGAGCGAAAGGTCGTTGTCCGCAAAATGCCGGCGGATATAGTCCTTGGCGCGTTGCAGCTCCTCCCCGTACCGCACGCCCTGCTTGCGGTCGCGCTGCAGGATGACGGCCTCCACCAGCGAGCGGGCAAAGGCAAGCGTGTCCGGATAGGTCACAACAGCTTTCATCAGGGTATCGCTGTTTCCAGCGTCCCGCAGGATGGCGGGCTGCTCCGCGTCGATGCTCTGCAGCAGGCGCATGGAGGAAACGACCAGATCGGCCAGCAGGTAATACCGGTACAATAGGCTGGAGCCGTTTTCCTCACGCGCGGAGCCGAAGTGGTGCTCGAGCAGGAAATCGATATCCTCCTGCGACACGTGGCGCAACCGTTCCGCAAGCGGGACTGCTTCGGTGAAATCGAACTGGGGGAACAGGCCGTGTTCCAGATCAAGCGCGCTGAGGATTGAGCCGTGCGGCTGGCCGACCAGCCCGCCGAGCGAGCGCCTGGCATCCTGATAGGAGCGCGGCAGCTCGCTCAGCCGCGGCACGATCGAGCCGATGCCGGCGGAAAGGCTGGCGTTCATCATGCGTTCGGCCTCGTGCTTGAGCGCCTGCGCGGTTTCATAGGCGGTTTCAAGGAGTCCATCATTTTCTCCGGCCTTGAGCAGCAGGAGGAAGCCGTCCCCGCGGCCGCACCACAGGATATCCTCCCGTTCGTCGAGCATGCGGCCGAGCAGCAGGCAGAATTGGCGGCGCAGCAGACTTTCCGAAACATCCCCTGTATCCGAGCGGATGTCCAGGCAGCAGATCAGATATTGCCGCGCGGCGAGCGAAAGGCCGAGCTTTTCCGCCCGCGCCAGCGCGTCCGAGGCGGAAAAGACCTCATCCAGCAGCTCGTTGAGGAAATGGCTGACCATTACACCGCGTTTGCGCGCGGAGGCGTTTTCCGTATCCAGGCCGGTGAAATAGGAGGCGCGCTCCTCCTCGATCTTGCGCGCGGTCTTTTCCAGGCTTCCCAGAAGCTGCGGCATGGTGACCGGCTTGAGGATGTATTCATCCACGCCGAGCGAGACCGCCTTGCGCGCGTATTCAAATTCGTCGTGGCCGCTCAAAATGAGGATATGCACCCAAGGCATTTTCGCGCGGATCATTTCGCACAGCTCCAGGCCGTCCAGAAAGGGCATGCGGATATCGGTCAGCAGGATATCCGGCTTAAGCTCCTGGATCATGGGCAGGGCCAGCTCGCCATCCGAGGCTTCCCCGCAGATGGCGTATTGGTTTTCCGCGCTCTGCAGGAGTTCGCGGATGCCTTTGCGCACGACCTCCTCGTCGTCCACAATAAATAATTGATACATGGTGTTTCCTCCGTCAGTCCATACGGCAGGGGATGGTGAATGATATGGTCGTGCCGGACCGGTAGGCGCTTTGAATATCCAGGCCGGAGTTGTTGTAATAAAGGCGGATACGCTGGTTGACGTTGTACAGGCCGAAGCCGGCCTGCGGGCCGGCGTCCGAGGTCAGCGCCGCGCGCACCTCTGCCAGCCGCTCCGCGGGCATGCCGATGCCGGTATCCGACACTGAGAACGTCATGGTCTGGTCGGGATTGCGCCGGCCGGTGACAGTGATCAGGCCGCGCCCCCGCTTTTTCTTGATGCCGTGATAGATCGCGTTCTCCACAAGGGGCTGAAGCAACAGCTTGAGTATGGGACAGGGGGCGAGCGACGCCTCCACATCGATGCGGTACTGCATGATGCTTTCATAGCGCACGGCCTGTATTTTCAGATAGCTTTCCACATGGGACAGCTCCTGGCCGACAGTGATATAGTCGCTGCCGCCGCTCAGCGAGATACGGAAAAACTGGGTCAGCGCCATAGTGATATCCACGACCGCCTGATTTTCCTTCTGCTGTGCCAGCCAGACGATCGTATCCAGCGTGTTATAAATAAAATGCGGGGTGATCTGCGCCTGCAGGGTGCGCATTTCTGCTTTGCGCAGACTGCGCTGGTCCGCAATGCGGTTCTCGATCAGCTCGTCAAGCTGGTCGGCCATGGTGTTGAGGCTGCGGGTCAGGGTGTCCAGCTCGGATACGGAGGGCGGCGCGGCGCGCGCCTCCAGATTGCCCGCCGCGAGCTGGACCGACATGGCCTCCAGCCTGCCGATCGGCTCGCGGATGTCCCGCTGCACCGACCGGCAGGAATCCACCGCCGCCATGATGATCACCAGCAGCAGCAGTGCGGCGAGAAAGGTGATTGCGATCGAGCAGGAGCGCAACTGTCCGTTGATATCCGAGATCACGCCGATCTCAATGAAAATATACTCCTGTAGGACCGTGTGGAGCAGGTCGGACACGCTTCGGATCTCGCGCAGGATCTGCTCGTTGGAATACATGACCGAATGGCGGTAGGAGGGTGCGCCCAGCTCCTCCATATAGGAGGACATCGTATCCACGAGCCGCACGGCGGCCTCTACCTGCTGGCGGCTTTCATAGATTTCGGTTTCGTAAAGCAGGCGGTCCAGGCGGGTGGAGATCTCATCCATGATGTGCTCCTGCGCTCCTGCCTGGTAAGCCTGGTTTCCGGCAACGATATCCCAAAGCTCGCTTTCCAGGCGGGCGCCGGACAGATCGACGATGGCGCGCGCATCCGAGATATAGTTGATATGCTGGTGGTAACGCGCGGTCGTGGGAAGCAGGAACAGGAGCAGAAGTATGGTCGGCACGGACAGCAGGCCCACGATGAACAGATAAGAGGAATGCAGGCGGCGCTGAATGCTCTGCTGTTTTTTCATGGCCCGATCCCTCCGTTGACCAGCAGGGTCCCGGGGAGAAGCGTGTTCTCAGCGGGCGACCCGCCTTGTTCCAGCATCCAGACCAGATCGATGACCGTTGTGCCGAAATCGGTGAGGTCGCACTGGCCGAGCGCGTTGATTTTGCCATCGGAAAAGGCCTGCATCACGCTTTCCCCGCCGCCGAGGGAAAATATACGCACGTCGCTGCCCGGCCGCAGGCCGTTTGCCTCGAGCGCGTCGATCACGCCGAGCGTCATTCCATCGTTATAGGACAGCACGGTGTCGAATTCATATTCGTTGCGCAGCAGGGAGCGGATCAGCTCATAGGCGCGCGAGCGCATATAATCCCCGCCCACGCTGAAGCAGAGACGGTATTGGCTGCTTTGGGAAAGCGAATCCTGAAACCCGTCCGAGATATCGTGCGCCGCCGAGGAGGCTACCGTGCCGCCGAGCTGGACGAGCTGGAACCCGTCGCTGCCGCTCTGGCACAGCGTTGCCGCAAGCTGTCCGGACAGGGCGTAATAGTCGAAGCCGACATGGTAGACCTGACAGGCGCTATCCTGCGGGCCGCCCGCGGCGGATTGGGACAGACGCTCGTTAATCGTAATCAGCGGGATTTCAGCCTCTGCGGCTTCGGACAGGATGTATTCCCAGCCGTTTTCCATTACCGGGGAAAAGATGATGGCATTCGTCCGGTAAACCAGGAGCGTGCGGATCGCGTCGATCTGGTCGGCCTGCGTGCGCGCGGTCTGGATGGTGGTTACCTGGATATGGCTGCGGCGCGCGGCCTGCTGGATGCTGTCGTACATCTGCTGCTTCCAGTCGTCCTCGCAGTCGGTCAGCACAAGGCCGATCACAACGTCAGGCGTGGCCGTGCCGCGGCCGGAGGGCTGGAACAGGATCACGCTTTCCACCAGCAGCATGCCGGCGACAATCGCGGCGATCGCGAGCAGGAGCGGTTTTCTGACCGGCATGAGCATTCCTCCATTTCCGTCCGGCGCAGCGGATAAAACGCGCGGCCGCAACAGTATACCATAATAAAAAATCATATCGGAAACCGGAGGCTGTTGCAACTGGAAACAAATTCCGCATGGGTGCATTGTGTAGGAAAATGTTGTATATTTGCAAAAAATACGAAAAATAAATGGGGAATGTAGAAAAAATAATGCGGAAAATGGAGGAGGTACGAATTTTTCTGATATTTTTTTGTTAGTGGGGCGGGCTGCGAAAATTTCTCGTAAGTTTGTGCATTTCCATGCGGGGAACTGACCCTTATACTAAAACTGCGATCCGACAGGAGACGGAGAAGAAAGAGACAAGAGATAAGGAGGCAATATTATGAAAAAGAGAATGCTATCATTACTGAGCCTGCTGCTGGCGGGCATGCTGACCCTGACCGCCTGCGGTAACGGCGGCCAGACAACAGGCGGCCAGACCGATGAGGATATGGGTGACGCCCAGGCCGAAACCACGGATGTGGGCGAGGGCATGGTGGATACCTCGCAGTTCAAGAAGGACGGGCCGTATACCATTGGCTTTTCCAACATCTCGGTGGTCAACACGTTCCGCGTGCAGATGGTGCGCGAGCTGGAATACGCGGCCGAGCAGGCGGGCGTGACCCTGTATACGACGGACGCGGGCGGCGATACCTCCAAGCAGGTATCCGATATTCAGGACCTGATGGCGCGCGGCATCGATGCGCTGCTGGTCGCGCCGGGCTCCACGACCGCCACCAACGCGGTGACCAGGAAAGCGATCGACCAGGGCATACCGGTCATTGTCTTCAACTCCGAGGTAGAGGACGAGAGTGCGTTTACCGGCTATGTGGGTACGGACGCGATCGAGTTCGGCTATGTTATGGGCAAATGGCTGCTCAATGAGCTGGATGGCAAGGGCAACATCATCGTTCTGGACGGCACGGCCGGCGCGGGTGTCGGCGAGATGCGCCACCAAGGGCTGCAAAAAGCGCTGGACGAGCTGCCGGACGGCGGCAAGAACATCAATATCCTCGCCACCTATTATGCCGACTGGGCCTATGACAAGGGCAAGCAGGCGACCGAGCAGGCGCTCGCGGCCTATCCGGATATTGACGGCGTATGGTCGCAGGGCGGTGCCATGACGCAAGGCGCGATCGAAGCGTTCCAGGCGGCAGGACGCCCGCTGGTACCGATGACCGGCGAGGACAGCAACGGTTTCCTCAAGCTGTGGAAAGAAGCGCAGTCCGAAGGCTTCAAGTCCATCGCGGCGAGCGATGCCGCTTGGCAGGGCGAGGTCGCGCTTGAGGCCGCGCTCAAGGCGCTGGCCGGCGAGCCGATCGAAAAGTACAACTATATTCCGGTGCCGACGATTACCGACGCCGATATTGACCAGTATGTCCGGCCGGAATACTCGGATGCCTATTGGTGCAACACCAAGATGCCCAAGGAGGTAGCGGACCAGTACTATCTTGAGTGACTGACAGGAAGAGAGGGAATGGATTTGCGACAGACGGTTCTCGAAGCTAAGGACATCTGCAAATCGTTTTACGATAACCTGGTGCTTGATCATGTAAACTTTAGCTGTACGTCCGGCGAGATCCATACCCTCGTTGGGGAAAACGGCGCCGGAAAATCCACGCTGATGCGTATTTTTTCCGGCGTCTACCAGCCGACGTCGGGCGAGCTGTACCTGAACGGCAAGCCAGTCAAATTCACCGGCACGCTGCAGGCGCAGCAGGCGGGCGTCAGCATCATCCATCAGGAATTTAATCTGGTGCCGCACATGAGCATCGCGGAAAATATCTTTTTAGGGCGTCAACTGCGGAAAAAGGGTGGGAACCTTGATTTTCCAGCCATGCGGCGGCGTACAGAGGAGCTGTCCCGCATGATGCGCATGGAACTGGAACCGGATGCGCCGGTGTGCAGCCTGACGGTGGCGCAGCAGCAGATGGTCGAGATCATGAAAGCGATCGAGCTGGATACCCAGATCATCATTATGGACGAGCCGACCGCGGCGCTCACGCCGGTAGAGGTAAGCTCGCTGTTCGCAGCCATGCGTCGGCTGCGGGACGAAGGACGGACGATCATTTACATATCCCACCGCCTAAACGAGGTGTTTGATATCTCGGACCGTATTACCGTGCTCAAGGACGGTGTTATGGCCGCGACCCTGCGCACGGAGGAGACGACAAAGGACGAGGTGGTTAGCCTGATGGTCGGCCGCAAGCTGGATAATATTTTCCCGCCGCGCGACGAGGCGGCGGCGGGAGAGGTACGGCTGCAGGCCGAAGGCCTGGTGATTGCGCCCGGCAAGGGGCCGGCAAGTTTTTCCGTCCGCGCGGGAGAGATACTCGGCGTGACCGGACTGGAGGGACAGGGACAGCGGGAGCTGCTGCGTGCGCTGTTTGGGCTGCACCGGCTGGCCGCGGGGAAAATCTTTATTGACGGGCAGGAGGTCCGTATCCGCAGCACCAGGGAGGCGATGGCGCACGGCGTCACCTTCCTGACCGATGACCGGAAGAACGAGGGCTTGTGCCTGGACCTGCCGATCTATCGCAACATCAGCCTGCCGGTATTCCGCAGGCTGAAGACCGGACCGTTCCTCACCGTGCAGGCGGAACGGCAGGAAACGCAGCGCTACATGGAGCTGATGAACATTAAGGCGGAAAGCTCGGCCAAGCTGGTGCGAAAGCTGTCCGGCGGCAACCAGCAGAAGGTATTGCTCGGGAAATGCCTGTCGCCCGCACCCAAGGTCCTTTTGGTGCATGAGCCCACGCGCGGCATCGACGTGGCGGCAAAGATCGAGATTTATACGCTGCTCAAAAAGCTGGCGCGCGAGGAACAGGTCGCAGTCGTGATGGTATCAAGCGACCTGATGGAGGTGCTCAATGTCAGCGACCGCATCCTGGTTGTTTACGGCGGCGGCATCAGCGGCGAGCTTGCAGCGGCGGACGCGACCGAGGAAAGCGTGATGCGCCTTGCGACGGGCGTGGCGAAGGAGGCGGCGGTATGAATCTGCGTGCGTTTATCAAAAGGCATGACAATCTGTTTATCGTTTACGCGATCCTGCTGGCCGTTGCGGTGGTGGGCGCGGTATCCTCTCCGCGCTTCCTGACCGGAATCAACCTCGGCAACATCATGGAGCAGGCGGTGGGGCTTGGCATCGTGGCGCTCGGCCAGGTGCTGACCATACTGCTGGCGGGCATTGACCTGTCGGTCGGCGCGGTGGTCAGCATGTCTACCGCGATCATGTCGCTGGAGCTGTCCGGCGGCGCGGCGGGTATCCTGCTCAATATCCTCCTTACGCTGGCCGCGGGCGCGCTGGTCGGTGTGTTCAACGGCTTCGGCATCGTGCGCCTGCGCATCCCGCCGTTTATCATGACGCTGTCCACCATGTGCATCGTCAACGGCGTCGCGCTCAAAATCCGGCCCGTACCGGGCGGGTCGATCCCCTATGAATTCATGGATCTGCTGTTCGGGCGGATCGGCATTTTCCCGCACGCGGTGCTGCTGTGGGCGGTGGCCGGCGCGCTGCTGGTCTGGCTGCTGGGCAGCCGCCGTCTGGGACGGAATCTGTATGCGGTCGGTGGCAACCCGACGACCGCCGCACTTTCCGGCATACCGGTCGGGCGGGTGCGCATGCAGGCGCATATCCTGTGCTCGGTCCTGGCGGCGGTGGGCGGCATTTGCGTCGCCGCGCGCATGGGCTCGGGCGACGCCACGCTGGGCGAGACCTACAGTATGGATTCCGTGACCGTGTGCGTACTGGGCGGCGTGAGCCTGTTCGGGGGCCAGGGCAATATCGTGGGCCTGTTGGCCTCGACCTTTATCCTGACCGGAATCAGCAATATCCTGAACATGGTCGGCGTCAGCTCGTATTATCAGTATGTTTTCAAGGGCTTAATCCTGCTGGTCACGGTGCTGGTATTCTCAATCAAGGATAAGCAGAAAGGGTGAGGGCGGTGCAAATGGAAAAAAGCATAAAATGGAAAGACCGCTTTGCCAGGCTGAACGTTCCCATCATTTTCTGGGGCCTGCTCCTGCTGGTGGTGATACTGGGCTTTGTGTCCCCGAACTCGGTCAAGCCGGCGCACCTGCTTGACTTTACCCGACAGGCGGCGCCGATGATCCTGGTCGCGATCGGCCAGACCATCGTTATGATGATCGGCGGGCTGGATCTGTCGGTCGCGGCAGTCATGGTGCTGATCGACGTGGTTGCCGCGCAGATGATGATGAACGACCCGTCCCGCGCCGTGCCGGTCGCGCTGTTATGCCTGTGCATCGGCATGGTGGTGGGTCTGGTCAACGGCTTCCTGTGCGCGGTCATGCATATGCCGAGCTTTGTGGTTACATTGGGCATGAGCACGCTGCTGCTGGGCGTGACGCTGCTGTACAGCGGCGGCTCGCCGAAAGGCTCGATTCCGGATAACTTCCGTTTTCTGGGTACCGGCTTTGCCGGAAAGATACCGATGGCCGCAATCGTCTGGCTGGTGATAGCGGCGGTGGTGATACTGGTCATGCGTTTCCTGCCGATCGGACGGTATATCATGGCGACCGGCGTCAATCCAATGGCAGTGTACCAGTCGGGCGTTGATCCAGTGCGGATACAATTGACCTGCTATGTGCTCTGCGGCCTGTTTGCCGCGCTTGCAGGGCTGCAGATATCCGCCTATATCGGCACCGCCAGCCTGCAGCTCGGCGAGGACTACCAGACGCGCTCGATCGCGGTCGCGCTGCTCGGCGGCGCGGCGTTCACCGGCGGCAAGGGCAGCATTTTCGGCACCATACTCGCCAGCCTGTTCATGGTGGTCATGTCCAGCCTGATCGCGGTACTCAACATGGACGCAGGGGACCAGAATATCATCCAAGGTGTAATCATCCTGGTGGGCCTGCTGCTCAGCGGAATGAAGAAAGACGACTAACCCCCTGCATAAAGGAGCAAAACAAATGAAAGGACTTGAATTTGCCATCATCCGGTATGGGTCGATCTGGAACGATCCGGCCTTTAACGTGGCGGTACCCAATCCGGCGACCGCGCACCAGCCGCGGACGGAGAGCGTGTTCTCCGAGTTTCCCGCGTCGTTTATCCTGATCCGCCATCCGGAGGCTGGCTATATCCTGTATGATGTTGGCGATTTCCCAGACGGGGAAGACGGCATCCCCCGTCCGGATTACTGGAAGGAATATTTCCAGCCCCGCATGGAACGGGAGGATTATGTCGATCGGATATTACCCAGGCACGGCATCGAGCTTTCGGATATTTCCTGTATTATTTTGTCCCATATGCATTATGACCACGCGGGCGGCATCAAGTTTTTCAAGGGTACCAAAGCAGCGCAGAACGTGTATGTACCCCGAGAGGATTTTGCGTATGCCTGCCTCTCCGCACTGACCAATGACGAGGAGCGGAAGACCACCTCCCCCTATTGGCGCAGCGTCGTCACCGCGGGCGGGATTACCTATCACCTGCTTGAGGAGGACGTCGAGCTGTTCCCAGGCGTCCGGCTGTTCCTGATGTCCGGACACACACCGGCGGTTGCGGTGCTGCTGTTGGAGGCGGAAAACGGGAACTACCTGTTTCCGAACGACGCCTGCTCCTGCCGCCTCAATTACGGCCCGCCGACCAGGCCGACCACCATCCTGTACGACAGTCTGGGCTATGAAAAAAGCGTCAAACGCCTGCGCAGGCTCGAGCGGGAATACCAGGCTAAGCTGATTTTTTCGCATGATCTGGAGGAGGACCGCAGCTACCGCCATTTCCCATCATTTTACCGGTAAACGAACTTCTTTTCTTCTCTTTATACCAGTCCCTTGTCAGGACAAACGAAAGGCCGGATAAACCGGCCTTTCGTTTTGGGAAATAACAAACGCCGCCCAGCCTGCGCCGGGCGGCGTTGTTGTTCCGGTATAGCCGTCACTCAAGCTGCACCTGTGTGCGGATACTGCCGGTGACTGTGATGGGTTTGGTCGTTGTGGTATAGCCGCTGCAGGAGACCTGGATGACATAATTGTCGCGGCGGAGGCTGAACGAGGCAACGCCGTCCGCGCCGGTGGTGGCCGCCTTGCCGCCGATCGAAACGACCGCGCCCGACAGCATGGCGCCGTATTTGTTGGTGACGACAACCTGCACGTTTTCCAGTATCTCGCCGGTCATCTTGACCGTGCGGGAGGAGGATACGCTCGTTGTCTGCGAGATCGATTCGGTAAAGCGCTCATGCGCCGCGGTCAGCGTATAGGAGCCGCGCTTGACGTATACGGTGGCTTTGCCGTCCTCGTCTGTGGTGGCGGTCTGGGTGGCCGTGCCGGTGGCGGAGTCCGCAGGCGTAAAGGTGACGGACGCGCCCTCGATCGGCAGGCCGAGGTCGTCCACGACGCTCGCGGTCAGCGCATAGGTGGTGACATAGTTGACGCGGAGCGTGGGGTTCTGGCCGTTCGACATGACGAAGGTGAAATCCGCATAGGACGCGCCCTTTTCCGCAAATTCGGAAATCGCGGATTTGTTCAGCGTGACCTGGTTGCCGCTGACCTTATACTGCCAGTCCTCCTCCAGCTCCTTGTTATTGCAGCGGATCCTGCGCAGCTCCGCGCCGTTGGCGGGCGTCAGGGTGACGGTGATATCGCGGTAGCCGCCGGAGCTGGTGTTCGCGTCAAAATCGACCTCCTCCGGCGCGATCTTGTTGACCGGCTTGGAGTCCGTGATGGTCAGAGAGCAGGTGGTGGTCGAACCCTTGCTGGGTACGAAGCTGATGGTGTACGAACCCTTGCTCTTTTTGGCGAGCGTTTCGGCCATCAGCACCACCTGGCCGGTGGAGGTGTTGTAGGTGTAGTCCGTGCCGCGTTCGAGTACTGTGCTGCCGAGCTTGATGCTGCTGAGCGTCACGCCGGCCGGTGTGGAGACCGTGAGCGGCACATTGGCGTAGCCCGCGGATTCCTCGTATTTGTCAAACGTGATTTGCGAAGGGCTGACCGCCATCTGGCCGGAATTGCTCGTGATGATAGTGAGCGCGGCGGTCGAGCGGTCCGAGAACGTGAGCTTGGCCGTATAGGTGCCGGCCTCGAGCGTGGTGAGATAGGTCTTGTAAATGCGGATGCCGTTTTTATCGGTCAGCAGGTTGTAATCCTCGCCGAGCGTGAGCGTGTCGCCATCCACGGTGATGCGGACCAGGTCGTCCTTATCCGCGTTGAAGGTAAAGTCATAGGAATGGGCGATGGAATCCGCGTTGCCGGCGTCGAACGTCAGCGCGGCGGGGGAGATGGAAATGCTGTTGGAGGACTGCACGCTCTCTCCGGCGATGGTCGCGGTCACGCCGCTGGCCAGCTCGACAGTGGAGGGCTCCATCACCAGGTCGCACCCGCTGACGTTGAGCGCGGCCTTCTGTACCGAGCCGCCGCCGGTGAGCGTGACCTTGCCGTCCGCGGTCAGGCTGTCGATCGTGGTGCTGCCGGTCGTGAGGATGGTGCAGGCCTGCTTGACGTTGACGTCCCAGAGTGCGGCGTCCAGCGTCAGCGAAAGGTTTTCGCCGTTGACGTCCAGATCGGAGAGGCCGCCTGCGCTGATGCCCAGGCCGCTTTCATACAGCATGGCGTCCGACTGCACCTCAGTATGCGCGATGCTGGTGTTGCCCGAGCAGGTGACGGAGAGCGTCTGGTCGCAGGGGCTGGAAACGGTCAGGTCGAGCGCGGACACGCCGTTCAGCACGACCGAGCCGCCGGAGACGATGATCCTGCCCTCCACCGTGACATTCTGCAGGGTCACGCTTCCGGCACCAACCCCCTCGGTGATATAGAGGTTGCCGTCGATGGTTGCGTTGGACAGGGTGCAGGGCAGGGTGATGGAGACGTTGTCGGTAACGCTGTCCAGATCCGCGCCAGTGTAGCTGCCGCCCTCCTTATGCAGGGAGGTGCCGAGAAAATAATATAGGATCTTGGCGATCTCGCCGCGGGTGATGGTACCCTGCGGCTTAAAGGTGCCGTTGGGATAGCCGTTGATGTACTTGAGCGCGACCGCCTCGGCGACGTATGCGCGGGCATAGCTGCTCACCGCGGATTTGTCCGAAAACGTCATGTCGTCCGGATCGGCGTCCGGCGTATACTTGTGCAGGCGGCCCAGGATGGTTGCGGCCTGCTCGCGCGTAAGCGTACCCTGCGGGTCCATTTTGTTGTTGCCCACGCCGTTGATATAGCCGTAATAGACAGCGGTGGCGACGATGTCGTAATAAGCGGAGCCGGAGGGTACGTCGGTAAAGCTGATGGACGCTTTTTCGGTGAAGTCAAACGCTCGGTTGATATAGCGCATGAATTCCCAGCGGGCGATCGGCTGGTCCGGCGTGTACTGGCCGGACGAGGACGGGTTGATGATCTCCAGCTCGTGCAGCTCGGTCAGATAGGTTTTTGCCCAGTGGTTTTCGATATCGGACGCAGCAAGCGCGGCCGGCAGCATGCACAGCAGCATGGCGGCCGCCAGCACTGCGGATATCAGTCTTTTCACAGCGATCACCTCTTCGGTATTGTTATTCCTATTTTACCATTAAAAGAAATGTTTGTGTACTGTTATTTTTTGAAAACGCGGCCGAACCCTAAACAATGTAAAAATCATACATAAATGGAAGCGTCTGCCCCTTAATCCATAATAAACCGACAAAATTCGACGAAATACGAATTTTTGTGATAAAATAAAATCCAATCAAAAAAGCGGAAAGGGGATTTATCAAGATGGACATGTCACCTGTTATGGGTATGCCGCATATTTATGAGGAGGACGGTTACATCCACTTCATGCTGCGTCCTGAGGACCTGATGCGGCTGCGCTATTCGGAGGAGGCCAAAACCTCTTTCGTGGATTTTATGGACCAGTGGCTCGACCAGATGAAAACGCAGGTCCGCGAAAACACGATGGACGGCTACCGCTACGCGTTTGAAAAGCACATCCGGCCGTTCTTCACCGCGCGCGGCACCACGCTCGCCACCGCGCGGCCGATGGATTTCCAGGACTTTGTCAACCTGAAGTTTTCGCAGGGCCTATCGCCGACCTCGATCGTCAAATTCCACTCCATCATGCACAAGTGCCTGAAATACGCGGTCGCGCTGCAGATCATCCCGCTCAACCCGTCGGACAACGTGATGCTGCCCAAGCGCTACAAATACCGTGGGCAGGTGTACAACCGCACGCAGATCAACGTATTCCTGGCCGCAGCGCTGCACTCGCCGGCCGAGGCGGCGTTCGTGCTGGCGGCCACCTACGGCCTGCGCCGCAGCGAATGCGCGGGCCTGCGCTGGAGCGCGATCGACCTGCGCGCCCGCACCATGGTCATCAACCATACGGCGGTGCAGTCGGGCGGGCGGGTCATCTACGCGGACAGCGTCAAGACCAAGTCCAGCTACCGCACCCTGCCGCTTTCCGACTCACTCAAGCGCTATCTGAGCGACCTGCGCCGCCGCCAGAACGAAAACCGCAAGCGGTACGGCAAAAAATACTGCAAGACCGACTATGTCTGCTGCCATGAGGACGGTTCGCCCCTCCGGCCGGACTATATTTCGCGCGAATTCGAGCGGGTATGCCGTAAGGCGGCGCTGCCGCGCATCCGCTTCCACGACCTGCGCCATTCGGTTGCGACCATCCTGCTCCAGCAGGGCTTTTCGCTCAAGCAGATCCAGGAATGGCTGGGCCACGCGGATATCGCGACCACGGCGAACGTTTACGCGCATGTTCCCTATGTGGAGAAGATCTCGATCGCCAAGGGCGCGACGCCCGCGATCGTGCTGCAGTAAAGCGTAAAAAGCGGCCTTATGGCCGCTTTTTACGTTTGCTTTATGCGAATGCGCGGTACAGGAAGGTGACGATCTGGCCGCGGGTGCAGGTATCGGACGGGGAGAATGTGGTATCGCTGGTGCCGGTGGTGACGCCCTGCTCAACCGCCCAAGCCACCGCGTCCGCATAGTAGTCCGGAACGTCGGTGAAAGCGGCGGGCGCGGCCGATTCCGGCTTGCCGTCCATTTTCCACATGAAGTCCACCGCATCCGCGCGGGTGCAGGAATAGTCCGGATCAAAGCCGATTCCGGTGGTCATATCCTGCTCATTTGCCCACTGCGTAGCCTTGAAATAATAGCTGTCCTTCGAAACGTCGGCAAAATATCCCGCCATGCTTTCCGGTTCGGGCGAACCCGCCGCGCGCCACAGGAAAGTGATGATCTGGCCGCGGGTGCAAAGCTCCTCGGGCGAGAAGGTGGTGTCGCTGGTGCCGGTGGTGATGCCCTGCTCAACAGCCCAGGCAACTGCGTCCGCGTAGTAGGCGCCGCTCTTTACGTCGGAAAAGCCGGTATCGGTTTCCGTGTCCTGTGCGGGCTGGGTCGTGGAGCCGCCCTGCTCCACGGCGCGGAAAGCGGTTCGCTGCTCGCCGGCATACGCACCGCCGTTGTCCTGGACACACATCACTGTCTTGCCGGTTTCCAGCGCAAGCGTATTGATGTGGAGATCAAATGTGGTGATCCAGCCCCTTGTTGCATCATAGGTGCTGACACAGAAGCCGCGCGGCGCATCCACCGTCAGCACCGTGCCGGCAGGAACGAGAAGCACGGTAAACTCGTCTCCCCCAATAACGTCCTGCACGGTTTCCGTGCCGATGATCGGCTGGGACAGCGTGTACTGCCAGCCGTGGATATCGGTCAGCGTGGTGTCCCCAGCCTGTGCGGCAAACGCCGGAACGGTTAACCCCATGCACAGAGACACGGCCAGAATCAGGGAAAGCAAACATTTTTTCACAAAAAACCCTCCTCTTTTTCTCAGAGAAGGGCCTTTCCGGCTCCCTCTCTGGATGAAACCGGTATGCCCGCCGTGGCGGACCTCCTTTATAAAAAAGGTAGCACAATACGGGCCGGATTGCAAGCTTATTTCCCGCGGAACGCAAAAAACCGCTGCCCAAGGTAGTTGAAGCCGGTAAACAGGCACATGCCCGCGAACATGGAGACGTTGTCCCGCACGCCCGCGGCCACGCCGGACAGGAGTGCGCGGCACAGCGGCTTGGCGATGCCGTAGGCCAAAAGATAGCATGCCGCGATGTTGAGCGCGAAGCGGACGATCTCCCCCGCGCTCCTTTCGCTGCTCTGGAAGGTAAAGTATTTATTGAGGAAAAAGCTCAGGATGCTGATCAGCAGGTAATTGGCCGCGCTTGACACCCAGTAGGAGCAGTGGGCAAGGTTGTACAGCCCGAACATGATCGCCGTGCCGACCAGCGTGTTGACCACGCCCACAATCAGGAATCTGGCGAGCTTTTGGTCAATAATGCCGGACAGCCTGCTCATTTGATGCCTTCCTCCGTTTCGCGCACCAGATAGATCGGCCGTCGCTTGGTTTCCAGATAGGTTTTGGAGAGGTACTGACCGAGGATGCCGATGCACAGAAGCTGCACGCCGCCGAGGAACAGAATGACACATATCATGCTCGGCCAGCCGCCGACCGGATCGCCGAACGCCAGCGTCTTGACCAGCACCACCAGGATGAACACGAACGCGATCAGGCACAGCAGCACGCCCAGCACGGATGCGAGCGCGAGCGGTACGGTCGAGAAAGCCACGATCCCCTCCAGCGAATAGCGGAACAGCTTCCAGAACGACCACTTGGTTTCGCCGGCCACACGCTCGACGTTGACGAACGGGATCCATTTGGTGCGGAAGCCCACCCAGCCGAATATTCCCTTGGAAAAACGGTTGTACTCGCGCATGGACAGGATCGCGTCCACCACGGCGCGCCGCATCAGGCGGTAATCGCGCGCGCCGTCCACGATGTCCGCGTCGGATATTTTATGGATCAGCCGGTAAAACAGGCGCGCGAAAAACGACCGGATGGGAGGCTCGCCTGCGCGGGTGGTGCGGCGGGTGGCGGCGCAGTCGTAGCCCTCCTCGGTGACCGCGCGATACAGCTCGGGCAGCAGGGCGGGCGGGTCCTGCAGGTCCGCGTCCATCAGGGCGACGTAATCGCCCGTCGCGGCCTCCAGACCGGCGAGCATGCCGGCCTCCTTACCGAAATTGCGTGAAAACGATACGAACCGCACGCGTCTGTCCGCCGCGGCAAGGCGGCGCAGCACGGACAGGGTATTATCGCGCGAACCGTCGTCGATGAATACGAATTCAAAATCGATCCCTGACATTTCCCCGGCAACACGGGTTGCCTCCTGATAGAACAGGGGCAGCGCCTCCTCCTCGTTATAGCAGGGGACCACGATCGAGATTATGGGCATGGCTTTTCTCCTCTCTGAAGCGGTCAAAGGCAGGCACTACGTTGGAGCCGCGAAAGACCGCGCGGATGGGGCAGTGGAGCCTTATACTCTGGAATTATTTTAATCCCTTGCCATATCGATGTAAAGAAAAAACGGCCGCATTGCAACAAACCTGTAACATTATACCCGCTTATGTCACGATTGTTACACTTTTCCGCCTGCTATTGTGAGAAATGGGAGGAAACGCTATAATTTAATTACGATAATATCCAAGGATGGAAATGACTATGCTCAAAAAAACAATTTCCGCCCTGTTTGTGGCGTGTATCATGGTGATAGGAGCCGCGGCGGCGGGCACGATCTTCCCCGTGACCCGCACGGATATCGACGGCGTGAGCCGATCCGGCTATCTGGACGAAGAGGGCAGGACCGTACTCTCGTTCGCCTATGCGCAGGCGGGCGAGTTCGCGGACTGCGGCCTGGCCGCGGTCGAGGATGAAAAGTGGCAGACCGCGGTGATCGATCGGGAGGGGAGACTGGTTATCCCTTATACCGCGTCGCCGGTGTCGGTCGATTTTTCCGAAGATATGGTGGCGTACCGCTACGCCGACCACAGCGTCTACTACACCCTGCAGGGGGAGCTGGTCGGCTCCTACGCGGGCGCGCTGGATTTCTTTTCGGATGGCCTGCTGCTCTGCAAAAGCCCGGCCTCCGGCCTGTATTCCTACGTCAGGCAGGATGGTACGGCGGCCTTTGAAGGGGAATACAGCGACGCAGGCGTTTTCCTGAACGGCCGCGCGCTGGTGCGCACGACCGATGGCGCCTACCTTGCCATCGACACGCAGGGGCAGACCCTTTACACGCTGGAGCATCATATCACCCCGTCCTATATGACCATTTTCGGCACAGATACGGTTGTGCTTTCCGACGGGACCAATCAGGCGCTGTATTCTCTGGAAAGCGGCAGCTATATCACGGATTTCCTGTATAACACGATCTCGGAATTCCACGGTGGCGTCGCCATGGTCCGCCAGGCCAACCGTTGGGGGCTGATGGACACCACAGGCAAGCTGCTCACCCCGCCGACCTACTATTACCTGTCCTATATGGGGGACGGGCTGTACGCGGCGCGTAGCGAGGACGGCTCGGCCGCGGCGGTGGACGCCAACGGCAACATCGCCTACCGCACGCTTAGCTATGTCGGCGGCTTTGACGAGCTGCGCTACGGCCTGGCATGGCACGGGACCTCGGACGGGAGCCTGATCTTTTTCAAAAAGAACGGCGGCTATTTCGCCAGCCTGAAGAATGCGGAAAATCCGACGCTGCTCAGCGAGAACGTGGTGCGCGTCACGCAGGACGGAAAGCAGAAGTATGTTAACCTTTCCGACGGGCGGACGCTGTTCGAGCAGCCGACCTCGTTCGATCTCGGCAAGGGCATCACGGCGACCACCGTGCATTACGAGCGCTTTTTCGGCTATCAGGCGGATGGGAGCGAATATGGCTGGAACGTGGATTTTCCGGAGATCTCCGGTCTGCCGGATGCCGATGTGCAGAAGAAGATCAATGAGGCCATCCGCAAATTTTTCCTGGAAGGCCCCTCAGTGTCGGCGGAGTATGAGGCGCTCGAAGGCGGTTACGGCGCGTCGCTGGAGGGTTCCGTGCTGGTGGTTTGGGCGAACTGCGTCAGCGGAAAGGGCGCGGGCTCGTCAGTCTGGAACAATAACCTGGCGTTTGATATCCGCACGGGCGAGCAGTATGGGCTGAACGATCTTCTTTCGAGCGGCTATGTGGAAACGGTCAAGGCGCTCCTGCCGGATACGCACGCGTTTTACCTGTACAGCTTCCCGCGCATGAGCACAAAGGGCGTGACCTATTATTATAATGAATATGAGAGCGAAACGCGCCGCGCCTATACCGAGAGTTACCTGCTCACATTCGAGCAGCTGCAGGAGGCGGTCGATCAGTCGGGCGAATGCTACCAGGCGCTGAAAACGCCGTTTATTCGCGAGACCAGCCTGACCGGCTTCCGTGACGTTCCCAACAGCCATTGGGCCGCGGAGTATATTCAGCAGGTCAAGCAGGACGGCGTTATGCAGGGCGACGCGGACGGGCTGTTCCGGCCGGACGACCTGCTCACAGGCGCAGAGCTGTGTGCGACCATCGCGCGGAGCGCGGCGCTCGAGACGCCGGATACGGTGCTGGAGGGCGTCAGCGCGGACGCTTGGTATGCAAAGGATGTCAGCGCGATGCAGGCCGCAGGCCTGCTGGATGGTCTGGAGCTTGACTTTACCGCCCTGATCAGCCGAGAGGAGGCCATGCAGGTGTTCGCGAACCTGCTTGTCGGTAAAGGTAGCGCGCTGCCGGACGAGGCGGAAACGGACGAGCTCCTGTCGTCCATTTCCGACCAGGAGACGATCACACCGGAGTACCGTGCCGCCGTGGCGTTGTGCATGCAAAAGGGACTGGTCAAGGGCTATGCGGACGGTACGCTGCAGCCGGCGGGTAATTTTACCCGCGCGGAATTTGCCAAGCTGCTGACGATGCTCTGAATAAAAGGTGAATAAAGCAGCCTTTCTGCCGTGGATACTGACGCGGCAGGAGGGCTGTCTTTTTGTAAAAAAGCGGCCGGAAACTGCGGGAGGAGGAGAAAAAAGCTTTTCCTGTTTTCAGGGGAACGGCGAAAAAGCGTTTTTTTCGATTTGTTGCAAAATAGAAGATATTTGGCCGAAAACGGGGCGATTAAGGGGAAAATCAGGAACAGGCCCGCCATCAGAAAAAGGTTCTCGCACTGGTGCTGGCGTTCGCATGCGCGTTCACCATGTTTGCCGGTGCGGCGTTCACGGATGAGGCGGACATTGTCTCAACGCAGAAGCCGTGGACCTGCTGACGGAGCTGAACATTATCAATGGCTACAGCGACGGCAGCTTCAATCCTGAGGGAGACGTCACCCGCGCTGAGTTTGCCAAGATGATTTATGTCATCCGCAACGGCGGCAACGACGACGCTTCCGCTCATGCGAACAACCCGACTTCGTTCACCGACCTGACCGACAGCTGGTATCAGGGCTACATCAAGTACCTGCAGAATACCGGCATCGTTGCGGGCAAGACCGCGACCCAGTTCGATCCGGACGGCAACGTAACCACCGGCGAAGCGCTCAAGATGGCGCTCGTTCTGGGCGGCTACCGCGCGGACAAGGCTGGTCTGACCGGCACCAAGTGGCTGACCAACACCGTCACCCTGGCAACCACCAACCGCCTGCTGAACGACGTTAACTCTTCCATCACCGGCGCCTGCACCCGTCAGGACGCGGCGCAGATCCTCGCCAACGCGCTGGATATGACCGCTGTCCGCTACTCCGAAATCGTTGAGGATTTCGTCAACGATTCCGAGGACGGCCTCGCTCTGGGCGGCTCTTCGATCTCCGTTGGCCGCAAGTGGATGGACCTGTGGACCAACGTTGGTACGCTGATCAGCATCGACGGCTCCGACCTCGATATCCAGATGTCCTCTTCTGACCGCACCGACAGCGACAGCGACGACGAGCATTTTGTCAAGGTTGACACCGACTACTCGAGCCTGCTGGGCCAGAAGGTCAAGGTTCTGTTCAAGGACGGCAAGAACAACTCTGTTCTCGGCGTTTACCCGATCGACGACAACAGTGTTGTCACGGTCAATCAGAACGAGATCAGCGTCGACGCCGGCAAGATCGTCATTGACGACGAGAGCTACTCGGTTGAAACCGACGGCGTGACTGTAATCCGTGACGGCGAAGAGCTGAACGAAAACTGGAAGGCTGGCGCGTTCAAGGATCAGCAGTCGGCGGACGTGATCACCCTGATCGACACCGATGACAACAACAAGATCGATACCGCTTACATCAAGACGGTAGACGTTGCCAAGGTTACCTATGTCGCTTCCTCGCAGATCATCGCGGGCAGCAAAACCTACAAGTTCTCCGAAGACACGATCGACGAGGACGTTGAGAAGGACGACTGGGTCATTATCACCAAGAACCTGTACAACGACAACAACGATATCGTCGTAGCCTCCAAGGCGACCGGCACTGTTGAGGCCACCAAGGATAAGACCGGCTGGAAGCAGTACCAGATCGGCGACGAGTGGTTCAATGAAACCGATTCCTCCAACAAGGACATCAACACCAACGTAAAGCCGGGTGTTGAGGCGGAATATGTTGCCGTAAACGGCATTCTGTTCTACGCTGACAAGACCTCCGCTGGTTCCGACAAGCTGACCGACGTTCTGTTCGTGTCCTATGTTGGCCAGGACGGCCTGTCCAACGATCAGGCGCGCGTCATGTTCCCGAACGGCGACAAGGCGACCATCAACCTGAAGAACACCTACTTTACGCAGCAGAACGGCGATAAGGGTACCGCTATTGTTCCCGGCCAGTTCTACGAGTACAGCAAGTCCGGCAGCACCTATGAGCTGATTGCCCTTGCCTCCACCGCTGACTTCTACGGTGATTTCACCTACGAGGGCAAGGAGGATCTGGATACCGCTGGCGATAAGGTCGACACTGACCGCATTTCTGACAGCGCAGACGTTATCGTTTGGACGACGGACAGCCACGGTACGCCGGCCAACACGACCAAGGCTGACATCAAGCACATCACCGGCAAGCAGCTCAAGGCGCTGGTAAGCGACGGTACGCTCGATGTCGATGGCAGCTCCAACAACCTGTATCAGGCTACTCTGGGCTACTTCACCTCCGACGTAGACGGCCTGAACCGCGCTTCCGTTATCGCTGTTGAGTTCAACGGCAACGGTTCTCTGGGTACTACATTCGACAATATTTCTTCGAATGCGAACTACGGCTTCATCACCAAGGACGCTGTTAAGCTCTCCAACGGCAACATCAAGTTCACCGTTTGGACCGGCGCTGAAAACGTTGAGGTTGTAGCTGAGAAGTCCCGCGAGAACGACTTCACCAAGGGTACTATCGTTGGCTACACCGCGATCAATGATGAGGATGGCAACAAGGTCATGACCGACGCTGTTGCGATCACCTCTGGTGTAACGGCTGGTTCCATCACCTCTGTTAACTCCAAGGGCACCACGATCGAATCCAGCACGATTAACCTCCCGTATGAGGATCTGGATGATTACAGCACTGTTCTGTACGTTGACTCCAAGGCTGGCACCGGCTTGGAAGATGGCGTTGCAACCAAGGCGAATAGCCAGAAGGTTAACGGCACTACCTACTACGCGACCAACCTGCTGGTATACGGCGGCGAGGTTATTGTAATCGACGTTAACGAGATCGCCGGCAAGCGCTATGGCGCTTACACGCTGCCCTCTATCTCCGGCCTGTCTGACGTACAGTGGCTGAACACCCGCACGAACGACACCGACGAGGGCGCGGCTTACGAAGGCGCGATCATGCAGCTTTCGTTCTACGCTGACAAGGATGGCACGCTGACGCTGACCAATGTTGCCGATATCGAGACTAACGACAACGACGGTACGGTTACCCTGTCTGTCAAGGGCGGCGAATACAACCTGTTTGATTCGCTGATCGTTACCGGCGCAGGCAATGTTACCGCGACCTTTACGGCCAACGGCTCTACCCCGGCTCCGGATCCGTCTGCTGCTACCGTTGAAATCAAGTCTGCGGCTCCGTCCCTGACTTTCGGCGGTACGACTGCATTTGATGTAAACGTTGTTTACGAGAATGCAATCGGCGAGACCCCGAAGATGGAAGTTTACACCAAAGCTGATGCTACCACCCGTAGCACCAACCTGGTAGACTCCACTAATGTTACCGAAACGACTCCGTTTGGCTTTATCACCAGCAACAATGAAACTGCTGCACAGGGCAAGCTGACTCAGGGTGCTACTCTGCCGGCTGGCGACTATGTGCTGGTAGTTAAGGTTGGCAGCGCTGAGGATACTCAGGAGTTCTCGGTGGCAACGCAGAAGATTGCTGCTGTGACGATTGCAAACTTTACAGAAGCGACTAATGCTGGCTCTCTGAATGCTTACAACCCGGGTACGCTGTCCGCCACTCTGACCCCGGTTGCGGTTAACACGGCAACTCCGGTTGTTGACAAGGCTGCTTGCGTTATTGCAAATGTTGACGGCGATACCATCGCAACAGGTGACACGATTGTTGTGAAGATTACTGTCGAGTTGACTGATGCGAACAACAACGAATTTGCATCGACGATTCAGGCAAACAATGTCACGCTGACGGGCGCGACCAATACCGCAGTATCGAGTGTCGCAATTGTAAATGGTGATCTGGTTATCACCGCTACCACTACGGTTGCTTAATTCCGTGCTTGCATTCGAAAACCCCTCTCTTTCGAGAGGGGTTTTCCCTTTTTACTTCACGGCTATGTAGTGATAAGACCGCTCTGCCGTATTCGACATGACATAGTCGGCAAAAACCTGCGTGCTCTCCGTGTAAACGCGGAAACCACCCGCCTCGATGTTCAATACCGACCTGCCGTCCGATGCTTTCACCGGCTTTCCCGTCAGCGCCAGGCCGCCGTACCAATGGGTCTGGCTACCCTTGGAATAAGTCGCATATCCGCCGCACATCACCATCACGGCTTTTGGCGTAAAACCAATATTGATCAAACGGCTGGCGGCGCCGTCACCGGTGTAGGTGCCGAAATACACCTCCGCTTTTTGTGCAAGCTGCGCGGTGTGCGCCTGCAGGGTAGCTTCTGCGGACTGCAGACGGCTGTCAACGCCGGTAAGCGCGGCCTGGGTCGCTTTCGCGTCCAGCTCGGCGGCAAGCTCCTCTGAGAGCATCTCCCGATCGATCGTGTCCCCGAACGTGTCCACCACGATGCCCTCCACACGCGCCTCCAGCCGTGAAGCCTCGTCGCAGATTCCGTTCACCGCCTGCCGCAGCTCCTCCGGACTGCTGTCGAACCGCGCTTTCAGCTCGTTTGCCGGCAGGCTCGGCTGGTCGGGCAGGTCGGTGATTTTGTG